>JBKPDA010000046.1:0-9381 GCA_046727635.1 Actinomycetota bacterium
GGGCGGATCCGGAGCTCGACGCGCTGGCTTCGCGTCTGACCACGCTCCGGATTGAGGCCGAGGATCTGGGCGCGGAGCTGCGCCGCTACGAGGCCGGGCTCGACGGCGAGCCGGGGCGGATCGAGGAGGTGGAGGAGCGGCTCGACCTCTACGACCGCCTGGAGCGAAAGCACGGCGGCAGCGTGGAGAGCGTGTTGGCCCACGCCGAGCGCTGCCGGGCGGAGCTGGCGTTGCTCGAGGACACGGGCGCGGCGCTCGGGAGGATCGAGGCCGAGCTGACGGAGGCCCGGGCGGGAGCCGACGCCTTGGCGAAGGCGTTGAGTGCGGCCCGGGCGAAGGCCGCGCCGCGGCTGGCCAAGGCGGTGCTCGCCCAGCTTTCCGAGCTCGCCATGGACGGCGCGGCATTCGAGGTCCGGCTCGAGCCGCGCGAGACCCGGTCGCGCTGGGGCGACGAGCGCGTGGAGTTCCTGATCTCACCGAACGCCGGCGTGGCGCCGCAGCCGTTGCGCGAGACCGCGTCGGGAGGCGAGACCTCAAGGGTGATGCTCGCGCTCCTGAGCGTGGCAAGCGCGGGCGGGCCGAGCACCCTGGTGTTCGACGAGGTGGACGCCGGGATCGGCGGCCAAACCGCGCGGGTGGTTGGGGAGAAGCTCCGCCGCCTGGCAGACCCTGCTTCGCCTGGGCCCGCAGAGCGCCAGGTCGTTTGCATTACCCATCTCCCACAAATCGCCTCGCTGGCCCACAGGCACTTCTCGATCGAAAAGGAGCAAGAGGGCAAGGTGGCCCGGGCGCAGGTGGAACGCCTCGAAGGCGAGGCCGTAGTCGAAGAGCTGTGCCGGATGCTGGGGGCGGACACCAGCGACGACGGGGCGCGCCGCCACGCGGAGGAACTGCTCGCTGCGGCGTAACTGAGCCCGGGCCAAAAGGGACGCGGTGGTCTAGCGCTCCGAGAACCGAGGAGACCAAGGACGCAGGCTCGAAGGCGTACATGAGTACGCCGAGAGGCGAGGACGCAGGTCTCCGACGGTTCGCAGGGCGCTAGACCACCGCGTAGACTGCGACTCCGGGCGTCCGGCCGCCCCCAAAATGCATGGCCGTCCCACGCATCACACGCCGCGCCCCGCTACGTGGCGCTTCGCGAGCGTCCGGGAACGGACGCTTCGTTCGCACGCCCGATTACGAGGGGAAGGCCAAGCTCGGTAGGCGAACCAAGCGCCTGGTGAAGCGCCTCGAGGCAGGCGACATCGCGATAGTCGACCACGAGGGCATCGACCGAGTATCGGCCGACGACCTGGTCGCGACTGGCGTGCGCTGCGTGATCAATGTGGCCGCGTCGTGCTCGCCCAGCTACCCCAACAGCGGCCCGCTGATCCTCGCCGAGGCCGGCGTGCACCTGGTGGACGCACCGGGCGCGCCGCTGTTCGAGCAGTTGAAGGACGGCGATCCCATCCACGTGCACGGCGGGAAGGTGTCGAGCAACGGGACCGTGCTCGCGGAGGGCGAGGTGCAGGACCTCGAGACCGTGGTGAGGGCGCACGAGCTGGGGCGGCGGCAGATCGGCGCGGCGATCGAGTCGTTCGCCGAGAACACGATGGCCCACATCCGCGAGGAGCGCGACCTGCTCGCCGGGCGGATGGAGCTGCCGGACTTCGAGACGCGTTTCAGGGACCGGCCCACGCTCGTTGTGGTGCGCGGCGTGGACCACCAGAAGGACCTGCGCATGCTGCGCCCCTACGTGCGCGACGTGCGGCCGGTGCTGCTGGCGGTGGACGGCGGGGCCGACGCGATCCTCGAGGCGGGCTTCAAGCCGAACATGATCGTGGGCGACATGGACTCCGCCACCGACGCCGCGCTCAAGTGCGGCGCGGAGCTCGTGGTCCACGCGTACCCGGACGGGCGGGCGCCCGGTCGCGAGCGGCTCGACAAGCTGGGCCTCGACTACAGGCTCGTGCCCGCGCCGGCCACGAGTGAGGACGTGGCTCTGCTGATCGCCGCCGAGAAGGGCGCCGACCTGATCGTCACCGTGGGTTCGCACTTCAACCTCACGGAGTTCCTCGACAAGAACCGCGCGGGGATGTCGTCCACGTTCCTCACGCGGCTGAGGATCGGCGAGATCCTGGTGGACGCCAAAGGGGTGAGCCGCCTCTATCGCCCGTCGGCAGGCCGTGGGCCGATGCTGTTCGTGGTCCTGGCGGCCGTTCTCACGCTCGTGGTGATCGTCATCTTCTCGACGACCCTCGGCCCGCTGCTCGACCTGCTCTGGCTGAAGCTGCAGATCCTGCTCGGCCTCAAGTAGGGCGATGTTCGACTTCCGCTACCACGCGCTGTCGCTCGTGGCTGTCTTCCTGGCCCTCGCGATCGGCATCCTGCTCGGCGCGACGATCGGCGACTCGCTCGTGTCGGAGGCGGGCAAGGGGCTCAGCTCGTCGCTTCACGGCGACGTGGTGAACGCCCGCAACGACGCCCGCCAGGCGCATGCGCAGCTCAACCAGCGGGACAAGATCATCGCGGACGCGTTCCCCACGATCGTCCAGAGCATGCTCACCGGACAGCGGGTCGCGCTCGTGGCCACCGGGTCCCTGCCGAGCAGCGTGGAGTCAGAGGTGCGCCAGTCGGTGGAGGTTGCGGGTGGCGCGATCGATTCGGTCTCCACCTTCGACGCGCCCGATCAGCTGAACGACCTCGAGACCGCGGCGCAGGGCCATGCGCCGCTGGCCGGCATCGACCCGGACCTCGTGAAGGCGTTCGGGCGCCGGATCGGGCGTTCGCTCGTGAACGCGGGCGTACTGACCCAGGCGCTCCACAAGGCGCTGCCCGACGCCCTTCGCGGCGACTTCCAGGGCGCGGCGTCCGTGGCCTACTACCGCGCCCCCCCGCCCGACAACGAGGACCCGAAGGACAAGGCGCTGCGCGAGGCATTCGAGGAGGGCCTGGTGTCCGGCATCCAGTCGACCGGCGTGCAGGTGGTGGGCGTCGAGGAGCAGGGCACCGATCCCTCGCAGGTCTCCTGGTACGGCGACCACAAGATGTCGAGCGTCGACAGCGTCGATCTGCCGGGCGGGCGGCTGGCGCTCGTCTTCGTGCTGAACGGCGAGAAGGGCAAGTACGGCATCAAGAGCACGGCCGACGCCCCGCTGCCCCAGCTGCCGGTCGGAACCGGCACGACGGACCGGAGCCTCGGCGGCTAGTGCCCTGGGTCCCAGGGCACCAACCAGATCGTCCGCGCACGGCGCTAGGGTGCGTTGGTGCAGTCCTTGCCGCTCGTGGTCTCCTTGGGGGTGGCGGTCGCAATCGTGCCCGCCGCCGTCATGGGACTCCGGAACCAGGGGTTCGTGCGGCAGAACTACCGCGGTCGCGAGGTGGCGTTTCCGGCCGGGGTGGCGCTCATCGCCGCGTCGCTCGTGGCGCTCGTGCCGCTCTCGTTGATCGACGAGCTGGACGACGGGAAGGTCTTCCGAGCCGACACCGGCATCGTGGTCACCTACGTGCTGGGCGTCGCATTCCTGGGTCTGCTCGACGACCTGATGGGCAGCGACGCGGCGGCGCGCGGCTGGCGGGGCCACGCTCGGGCCACTCTCACAGGCGCCTTCTCCACCGGCACCCTGAAGGCGGCCGGCTCGCTCGGCATCGCGCTGTTCGTCCTGCGCGGCCGGGGCCACGTCGACACCGGCGAGTACTTACTGGGCGTCGCCCTCCTAGTGCTTGCCACCAACCTGTTCAACCTCCTGGACCTTCGGCCGGGGCGCTCGGCCAAGGCGCTGATCCTGCTGGGAGTCGGGGTCACCGCCGGCTCGCGGGACCTGCACCCGCTCTGGACCCTGGGCCTGTTCATCGGCCCGGTGCTGGTGATGCTGCCGCTCGACCTGCGCGAGCGGGCGATGCTCGGGGACACCGGCTCGAACGTCCTCGGGGCGATGGGAGGACTCTGGCTCGTCCTCGCCCTGTCCACGCTGGCGCAGCTGATCGCGCTCGGCGTCATCGCAATTGCAACTGTTTACGGGGAGTTCCGCTCTCTTTCCGACCTCATCGAGCGGACCCCACTTCTTCGTCAACTAGACTCGCTGGGGAGACCAACGCATGCCTGATCGCTTGCGGGAGACACGCTTTATCTTCGTGACGGGGGGCGTCGTATCGGCGCTCGGCAAGGGCATCGCCTCTGCCTCGATCGGTCGACTCCTGGTGTCGCGCGGCCTGCGCGTCACGCTCCAGAAGTTCGATCCCTACATCAACGTCGACCCGGGCACGATGAGCCCGTTCCAGCACGGCGAGGTGTTCGTCACCGAGGACGGCGCCGAGACCGACCTGGACCTGGGGCACTACGAGCGCTTCACCGACGTGAACACCACGCGCGGGTCGAACGTCACCACCGGCGCGATCTACCACACGGTGATCAGGCGCGAGCGCCGCGGCGACTACCTCGGCGGCACCGTGCAGGTGATCCCGCACATCACCGACGAGATCAAGCAGCGGATCCGGCTGGTGGCGGAGGCCGAGGACGTGGACATCGTGATCACCGAGATCGGCGGCACGGTCGGCGACATCGAGTCGCTGCCGTTCCTCGAGGCGCTGCGCCAGTTCCAGGTGGACCACGGGCGCGATCGGTGCATGTTCGTGCACTTAACGCTCGTTCCGTTCCTGGGTCACGCCGGCGAGCTGAAGACGAAGCCCACACAGCACTCGGTGCAGGAGCTGCGCCGGATCGGCATCCAGCCGGACATGGTCATGTGCCGCTCCGAGGGCGCAATCGAGCGCGACATCCGGGAGAAGATCGCGCTGTTCGCGAACCTGCCGGTGGAGGCGATCATCTCGGCCCGCGACGTAGACTCGATCTACAAGGTGCCGCTCTACTTCCGCGCCGAGGGCGTCGACGACCAGATCCTCGAGCACTTCAGGATCGAGGCCGACCCGCCGGACCTCTCGGAGTGGGAGGCGCTCGTCAAGCGGGGGGACCAGGTGAGCGACGTCGTGCGCATCGGGATCGTCGGCAAGTACATCCAGCTTGAGGACGCCTACCTGTCGGTGATCGAGGCGCTGAAGCACGGCGGCTACCACCACGGCGGCAAGGTGGAGGTTCGCTGGGTGGACGCCGAGGGCCTCGACCGCGCCGAGGCCGAGCGCCAGCTCGAGGAGTGCGATGGCATCCTCATTCCCGGCGGCTTCGGGGTGCGCGGGGTGGAGGGCAAGATCCGCGCGGCGAAGTTCGCGCGCGAGCACGGCGTGCCGTTCCTAGGCATTTGCCTCGGGATGCAGGTGGCGGTGTCCGAGTTCGCTCGCCATGTGGTGGGGATGGACGGCGCGAACTCCACCGAGTTCGACCCGGAAACCCCATATCCGGTCATCGACCTCCTGCCGGAGCAGAAGGAGGTGCGCGACATGGGCGGCACGATGCGCCTGGGCGCCGACCCCGTGAAGCTCCACGACGACACCAGCGCCCGCGCCATCTACGGCGAGCCGGTGATCTACGAGCGCCATCGCCACCGCTACGAGGTGAACAACCACCTGCGCAAGCACCTGGAGCAGGCCGGGCTCGTGTGCAGCGGCACCTCGCCCGACGACCGCCTCGTCGAGATCATCGAGCTTCCGGACCACCCGTTCTTCGTGGCCTCTCAGTTCCACCCGGAGTTCAAGTCGCGGCCGCTGCGCCCGCAGCCGCTGTTCCGCGATTTCGTGGGGGCGGCGCTCGAGCGCGCGCGGGAGCGCACGCCCGAGGTCCAGCCCGCCGAGGTCGCCATCGAGGGCGAGCCCACGCGCGAGCAGGCCGGGCGCTTCAGCTAGAGCCGGCGAAACCGAGCGACGGTTTGCAGCCGGCTAGGTCAGGCGCAAGCCGCCGTCGCAGGGCAGCACCGCGCCGCTGATGAACCCGTTCTCGACGAGGGCGACGATCGCCTGAGCAACGTCGTCGGCCTGACCGTTGCGACCCACCGGAGCGCGCTCCGCGAAGTCGGCGAACATCGCGCGCCGATCGTCCTCTGGCAGCCCGTCCCACCACTCGGTCTCGATCACGCCCGGCGAAACGGCGTTCACGCGGCGCGGTCCGAGCTCTCGTGCCAAAGCGGGGACCGCGGACTCGAGGGCGCCGTTCACCGCCGCGAGTCCCGCCGTGCCGGGAAGCGCGGATTGGGCGGAGCCGGCGGTGACCAGCGTGATCGAGCCGCGGTCGCTCAACGTGGGCAGCGCGAGCGCAAGGGCCTCGAGGTGCGCGACGGTCTTGCCGGCGAACGCCTCGAGCAGCTGGTCGGCGTCGAGGGCGTCGGCAGGGCCGGCACCGCCGCGGCGTGTGACGGTGATCACGAGATCCTCGATCGGTCCCGCCTCGGCGAAGAAGGCGCGCAGGGAGTCGTCGTCGGTGGCGTCCACCTGGATCGTGTCGACGCCGATCTCGGCGCGACAGGTGGCCAGCCGCTCGGCGTCGCGCCCACCGACCGTCACCTTCGAGCCGTGGGCGGCGAGCAGCCGCGCCGTCGCCAGCCCGATGCCTGCGCTGCCGCCGATGACGGCGGCGTGTCGTGGGGTAGCCATGGGTCCTCCTAGGTTTCCGAACTAGCTGTTCGGTAATCATAATATCCGAACGACGCGTTCGGTAAACTCCGGAAATGACCGCTGAGCCAACTCGAAGGCCGGGCCGGCCGCGAAGTGAGGAGGCGCGGCGCGCGATCTTGGCCGCGGCGCTCGAGCTGGCGGCGGAGGAGGGTCCGCAGGGGCTCCGCATGGATGCCATCGCGAAGCGCGCAGGCGTGAGCAAGGAGACGCTCTACCGCTGGTGGCGCTCGAAGGCCGAGGTGCTCCTGGAGGCGCTGGCGGAGCGTGGGGAGGAGACGATCCCGGTTCCGGACAGCGGCTCGCTGCACGCCGATCTGCTGGCGTTCATGCGGGCCACGGCGCGGTCGGCCGACCCGCCCACCCGGCGACTGCTCCGGGCGCTCGCGGCCGAAGCCGCCGCCGACGAGAGCTTCGCGGCGCTGGCGCTGGAGCGGTTCCTGGCGCGCAGGAGAGCGGCCCTGGGAGACCTGCTGGACCGCGCGGTGGCGCGCGGCGAGCTCGCGGCGGACGATGCGGCTACGGCCGTCGACCTCGTCTACGGATCCCTCTGGTACCGCGTGATCTTCGGCATCGGGCCGCTCGACGAGAAGTGGGCGGAAGGCGTCGCAAGCACGATCGGGCGCATAAGCAGCCGTTTGGCGTAGATCCGCTCCGGATAACCCAATGGGGCAATGACCAAGCGCATTCCCCGCAGGAGAGGGGCCGTTTCCGGCCTGATAGTGATCATTCTGGGCCTCTGGGGCGCCCTGGTGCCGTTCGTCGGCCCCTATTTCCACTTCGCCATGCACTCGAACCAGCATTGGCACTGGTTTGCGGATCGTGGCTGGCTGGAGGTGCTGCCCGGGGTCGTTGCCGTGATAGGCGGGCTGCTGATGCTGCGGGGCGCGAGGAGGGCGACGATCTCCCTCGGCGCGATGCTGGGTCTGGCCGCCGGGCTGTGGTTCCTTGCCGGCCCGACGGTGAGCACGCTTTGGCACGACGGCGCCCTGACGGTCGGGCCGGCGATGGGCGCGCACACGCTCACGCGCGCGCTCGAGTGGATCGGCTTCTTCTACGGCGTCGGCGCGCTTCTCACACTCGTCTCGTCTTACGCGCTCGGGTTCATCGCGGCACTGCCCGTGGTGGATGAGCGCGTGGTGGGTGCGGCCGCCGGGACTTCGCCGGGGCGGCGGCGTTGGAGGGCTCCTTCTGCCGCCCCGGCTCCCCCACCGGCGGCCGCGTCCACGAAGGAGAAAGTGGGCAGTGCGCAGTAGGGCAGCGGGCAGGGCCTGAGGCGCCCTGAGTAACGTAGACGCGTGCCCGTCCAAGCCACGCCCCGCGCCACGCGCGAGGAGAAGGATCGCCTGCTCGAGGACTTCGTGCGGCTCTGCGAGATCGAGAGCCCGTCGCGTCACGAGCGCCTGATGACCGACGCCGTGGCCGCGGAGCTGCGCGAGATCGGCCTGGAGGTGACCGAGGACCACAGCGGCCCGCAGACCGGCTCGGACGCCGGCAACCTGCTGACGCGGATCGAGGGCCCGGAGGGCTCGCACACGATCCTGATGTGCGCGCACCTCGACACCGTGCCGCTCGATGCGCCGGTGGAAGTTGTCCGCGAGGAGGGCATCCTCTACAACCGCAACGAGGCAATCCTCGGCGCAGACAACAAGGCCGCGGTGGCCGTCTTGCTTGCGTTGGCGCGGCGGCTCACGAGGGAAGGCTCGCCGGTGGGGCTGGAGCTCGCATTCACCACCTGCGAGGAGATCTCGCTGCGTGGGGCGAAGGCGCTCGACCGGAACCTTCTGCGCTCGGAGTACGGCTACGTGTTCGACCACGCCACGCCGATCGGCGAGCTGGTGGTGGCGGCGCCCACGTATTTCCGCGTGGCTGCGAGCTTCCGGGGCAAGGCGGCGCACGCGGGAATCCGGCCGGAGGAGGGGCGCAACGCGATCGCGGCGGCGGCGCGCGCGATCGCGCGGATGGAGCTGGGGCGGCTCGACCCCGAGACCACCGCCAACGTGGGCACGATCACGGGCGGCACCGCGCCAAACGTGGTGGCCGAGCGCTGCGACGTTGAGCTGGAGGCCCGCAGCCTCGACCACGACCGCGCCTCCTCGGTGGTGGCGACGATGGTGGACGCCCTCACCGAGGCGGCCAGCGACTCCGAGTGCGACGTCGAGACCACGGTGCAGCAGCAGTTCCGCGGCTACCGGCTGCAGCGCACGGCGCAGCCCGTGGCGGTGGCGGCCGAGGCGCTCGAGGCGCTCGGCTTCGAGCCGCGCTACATCACCACCGGCGGGGCCAGCGACGCCCACATCTTCCAGGCGGCGGGCATCCCGTGCCTGAACATGGCAAACGGCACCGAGCGCAACCACCAGCCGGACGAGAGCGTGAGCGTGGACGCGCTCGAGACGATGCTCGACGTGGCGCTCGGTCTCGTCGCCCTCAGCGCGTGACCCGGCTGGTCCTGCGGCGGGGCAGGGTGGCGGCCGTGGAGCGCGACGGACCGCTCGCACGCATACGCGTGGACGTGGCGGGCGAGCTGCGCCGGGCGATCTCGTACACGTCGCTCACCGGTCCCGTGGAGCGCGGCGACGAGGTGATCGTGAACTGCGCCGCGCTCGACTTGGGCCTGGGGAGCGGCGGGTTCGACGTGGTGCACGTGAACCTCACCCGCGGGCTCGACGCTCCGCTGGAGGAGGGCGTTCACGTGATGAAGCTGAACTACACGCCGCTGCAGCACGCCGTGCGGCCGTTCGAGGAGTCGGCACCGGAGGACGCGCCGCTGCGCGGGGGCGGCCCGGTGGCGGTGATCGCCCTGCACGGCCAGCTGGCGTGCGTGGCATGGGCGGCGGCGCGTGC
>JBKPDA010000047.1:0-8841 GCA_046727635.1 Actinomycetota bacterium
CTTCTGCGTGACCTGCACGAGCGCGGCGCCGTCCTGTTCCGGGCCGTTGTAGTCGTCGATGCGCGGGATGCCCGCCGCCTCCGCGGCCGCCAGGAAGCGGCCCGTGAGCTTGCGTGGCGAGCGCTCGTCGGCCACGTTCAGCGGGCCGCCCACGGCGTGGTGCTCGGATGCACCGCGCTCGTTGTTCTCGGCCCGCAGGAAGTACGGGCGCACGTCGTTCCAGCCCCAGCCCGGGCAGCCCTGCGACTCCCACAGGTCGTAGTCGAGCGGCCGCCCGCGCACGTACAGCATCGCGTTCATCGAGCTCGAGCCGCCGAGCCCCTTGCCGCGCGGCACGTAGATCGAGCGGTTGTCGCAGCACGGCTCCGGCTCGGTGGTGTAGTCCCAGTCGAGCTTCGTCTTGAACTGCTTGGCGAACGCCGCCGGGATCATCACGTTCGGGTGCTTGGACTTGCCGCCCGCCTCGAGCAGCAGCACCCGCACCGACGGGTCCTCCGACAGCCTCGAGGCCAGCACGCAGCCGGCCGAGCCGGCGCCGACGATCACGTAATCCGCCTGGGCCATTGAGCGCATCATCCCAGCGCGTGAGTACGGCGGCGCCCCGGGGTCGGATCAGCACCTTGCACTATCGGGCAAAATCATGCATAATCACGCATTAAGATGCAAAGTCGCAACTCGATGCTGGTCCTGGTCGCCGGCCCCTACCGGTCGGGGACGGGCGACGATCCCGAGAAGCTCGCCGCGAACGTCGACGCGATGAACCGCGTGGCGCTCGATCTCTTCCGCGCTGGCCACACGCCGGTCACGGGCGAGGCGCTGGCGCTTCCGCTGGTCGAACTCGCGGGCAGCCGGCAGGTGGGCGACCCGGTCTTCGACGAGATCTTCCACCCCCTTGCGCGCCGCCTGGTGGCGCACTGCGATGCGGTGCTGCGCATCGGAGGGCCGTCCGCAGGGGCCGACGCGATGATGGCCACCGCACGCGCTGCCGGGAAGCTCGTGGCCACGTCCATCGACGAGCTTCCGCTTGCCTGAGCCGGCCACTCGTCTCAAGGGCGAGCGCCAGCGGCTGATCCTCGACGAGCTGGCATCGAGCGGTCGAGTGGTGGCCACCGAGTTGCAGGGCCGCCTCGGTGTCTCGGCCTACACGGTGAGGCGGGACCTCGACGAGCTGGCCGGCGCGGGGCGGCTGCAGCGGGTGCACGGTGGCGGCCTGGCGCGCTCGCCCGTCGCGCCCACGTACGAGGGCCGCCGCGAGCAGGGCGTGGCCGGCAAGCGCGAGACGGCGCGGGCCGCGGCCACGCTGCTCGAGCCCGGACAGGTGGCGATCCTCGACGGCGGCAGCACCGCGCTCGCGCTCGCCGAGGCGATTCCGGCCGACTTCAGCGGCACCTTCGTCACGCACAGTCCCCCGGTTGCCGAGGCGCTCGGGCGGCACGGGAGCCTCGAGGTGGTGCTCGTAGGCGGCACGCTCGACTGCAGGGCGATGGTGGCGGTGGGGGCTCAGACCATCGAGGCGTACAGGCGCGTTACCGCGGACGTCTGCTTCCTCGGCGTCTGGAGCGTTCACGCCGAGCACGGGATCAGCGAGCGCTATCCCGAGGAGGCGGAGGTGCGGCGCGTGCTTATCGAGCGCGCCGACCAAGTGGTGGGTCTCGCGTCCCGGCCAAAGCTGGGCACGGTGGCGCCGTTCGGCATCGCCCCCGCGACTGCGCTGACGCACATCGCCACCGAGCGCGACGTTCCCGACGAGGTGCTCGCACCGTTCGTCGAGCTCGGCATTCACGTAGTGCGCTGATTCAGCGGTAGGCTGGCCGGCCGATGCCGTCAGAGATCTTTCGCCCGGGGCTGCTCGACGGTCAGGTCGCGATCGTCACCGGTGGCGGGTCGGGCCTGGGGCGGGCCACGGCGATCGAGCTCACATCGCTCGGCGCCACCGTGGTGATCGCCGGGCGGCGGCCCGAGCCGCTCGACGAGACGGTGGCGCTGTGCACGGAGGGCACGTGCGAGCCGGTGGTCTGCGACATCCGCGAGGAGGACCAGGTGGAGGCGCTGGTGGCTTCTGTGCTTGAGCGCCACGGCAAGATCGACACGCTGGTGAACAACGCCGGCGGTCAATACATGACGCCCGCCGAGGACATCACGCCGAAGGGCTTCCGCACGGTAGTGCGGCTGAACCTCGAGGGCACGTGGCTGATGACCCACGCGGTGGCCACCCGAGCAATGATCCCGGCGGGCGGCGGCAGGATCGTGAACGTCACCCTCTCGCCGCACCACGGCCTGCCCGGCATGGTGCACTCGTCGGCGGCACGGGCGGCGGTGGAGAACATGACCCGGGCGCTGTCGATCGAATGGGCGCGCTTCGGCATCCGGGTGACAGCGATCGCCACCGGCCACTTCGAGACCGACGCGCTGTCGAAGTACCCGGAGCCCGTGCGGCGGGGAGTGGCCGCGACCGTGCCGCTCCAGCGCCTGGGCCGTCCGGAGGAGCAGGCGTGGCTGGTGGCCTACCTGGCCTCCCCGGCGGGCGACTACTACTCGGGCGCGATCATCACCCTGGACGGCGCGCGGGACAACTGGCTGGGCCCGTGGCCGCCGGTGGGGTTGACCGACGAGGAGGGGAAACCGCTGGCGGAGGAGCGGCGGCCGAAGGCTGCCGAATAGCTCCCGCCGTGGCTGTGGCGCGGCACGAACGGCAGCAATAAAGGGAGCATTGTTGGGGGTGGATGACTTTAGGGCTGACATGCATACCTGAAGTCATCCAGGTACTGACCTGGCGCGGAGTGGCGGCGCTCACTCAGCCAGCGAGCTCCAAGAACCGCCTGCACAGCCGCCGCCCGAGCTCGTTCCACGCCTCGATCTCCCGAGCGGTCCGTTCCCGCAGCGCCCCCAGGTCCACGCCCGCCTCGCGCACGTCCTCGGCGTCCGTCTCCTCCGCCTCCGTGATCCAGCCGGCCACGATCTCGGGCGTCACCTCTGCGTGGAACTGGATGCCCCAGGCGCGCTCGCCCAGCCGGTAGGCCTGGGCGGACGCGGCGCTTCGGGCGAGCACGGCCGCCGACGGCGGCGGCTCGAGCGCGTAGCTGTGCCACTGCAACGAGGGAAAGCTCGCGGGCAGCTCCGCGAACAGCGCGTCGTCGGCCGCCTCCGGCGTGAGGCGCGCCTCCTCCCAGCCGATCTCCGGCAGTGGCAGCCGCACGACCGCGCCACCGGCCGCCTGGCCGAGCAGCTCCGCGCCGAGGCACACGCCCAACGCCGGCACGTCGTCCGCCAGCAGCGAGCGCAACCAGTCGCGTTGGGGCTCGAGCCAGGGATGCTGGCCGTTCTCGTGAGGGTGCATCGCGCCACCGAGCACGATCACGGCGTCGGCGCCGTCGGGCACCGGCTCCCCAAGCGGCGGCCGCCACTCCACGACCTCCGCCCCCGACTCGCGGGCCACGTCGGCGAAGACGCCCGGCCCCGCGTCGTCCTGGAAGACGACCGCTACGACCTTCACCGCTGGAAGAGCGTGGACAGCACTATCTGGGAGACGGTACGCGACACGCCCTCGGTGGCGCGGATTCGCTCGAGCGCGAGCTCGAGGTCGGTGGTGTCCTTCGCCAGCACGTGCAGCACCGCGCTGTACTCGCCCGCCACCGTGTGCGCGGACGCCACCTGGGGTTCGCTCTCAACCGCCGCCTTGATCGCATCCGCCGGCATGCGGCCGTCGCAGTACAGGTAGACGAACGCCTCGGTGTGCCAGCCGGACGCGGCGGGATCCACCACCGTGGTGTAGCCGCGGATCACGCCGGAGGCCTCGAGCCGATCCACCCGCCGCTTTACCGCCGGCGCCGAGAGATGGACGTGCTTGCCGATGTTCTGGAAGGAGCGCCGGGCGTCCTCTCGGAGCAGCGCAACGATTCGTTCGTCAGTTTGGTCCATCTTGGCCTCTTCACGCTCCCCGACGCAACGAATCGTCGTTGCAAACGCCGCCTGACAGTAGAAACATTACACGCAAGAGGCGCACCCAAGGGAGGAAGGCCCATGGCCACAGAAGAGCTCCAGGCAACAGCAGCCGCTGAGCGGCAGGACCACATGCCCGTTCACGGCATCGACCACCTCGAGCTCTTCGTGGGCAACGCCGCTCAAGCGGCGTACTGGTACGAGCACGCGATGGGCTTCAGAGAGGTCGCCTATCGAGGGCTCGAGACGGGCCAGAGAGACCGCGTATCGCGGGTTCTGGAGCAGGGACGCATCCGGCTCGTCCTCACAGGCACGTTAGGAGGCGACGACGCGATCGGGGAGCACCACCGTCGCCACGGCGACAGCGTGGTGGACATCGCGCTCAGCGTGCCGGACGCCGCGAAGGCGTACTGGACGGCGGTCGAACACGGGGCACGTGGGATCGCCACGCCGCAGTGGTTCGAGGACGAGCACGGACGCGTCCAGGTGTCGGCCATCGCCACCTACGGCGAGGTCCGCCACACCTTCATCGAGCGCGACCAGTACGACGGTCCCTTCCTCCCTGGCTTCCAACAGCGTGCCGACCCGAATCGAGGTCCCGAGAACATGCTGCTCGGGATCGACCACGTGGTCGGCAACGTGGAGTTGGGGCACATGGAGGAGTGGGTGCACTTCTACGAGCGCGTGTTCGGGATGACCGAGATGATCCATTTCTCGGACGAGGAGATCTCGACGGAGTACTCAGCTCTGATGTCGAAGGTCGTGACCGACGGCAACGGTCGCCTGAAGTTCCCGATCAACGAGCCCGCCCAGGGGAAGAGGAAGTCGCAGATCGACGAGTACCTCGAGTTCCACAAGGGACCCGGGGTGCAGCACATCGCTCTGGCGACGACGGACATCGTGAGGACGGTGTCCGCGCTGAAGGACCGCGGCGTGCAGTTCCTGCAGACGCCCGAGTCCTACTACGACGAGGTGCCGGGGCGCGTGGGGGAGATCAAGGAAGACGTGGAAGATCTCCACCGCCTCGGCATCCTCGTTGACCGCGACGACGAGGGTTACCTGCTGCAGATCTTCACCAAGCCCGTCGGCGACAGGCCCACCTTGTTCTTCGAGATCATCGAACGGCACGGCTCGCGCGGCTTCGGAGAGGGCAACTTCAAGGCGCTCTTCGAGGCGATCGAGCGCGAGCAGGCATTGAGGGGGAACCTGTGAGGTACGAGAGCCGCGGCAGCGTGCCGCGCAAGCGCCACACCGCCGTCCGCGACAACGGGACCCTGCTCACCGAGGAGGTGATGGGGTTCGAGGGCTTCTCCGGGAACGAGTCGATCATCTACCACCTGGAGTCGCCCTGCCGGGTGATGGAGCTGGGCGAGTTCACGCCGATCGAGCGCCACGAGTGGGTGCCGGACGCGCACTCGCACCACCTGATCGACACGCGCGCGGTGGAGCCGGAGGGCGACCCGGTGATGGGTCGCCGCCTGCTCATGTGGAACGACGACGTTGAGATCGCGATCTGCCGTCCCGACGTCGGCCACGACTACTTCTATAGAAACGGCGAGGGCGACGAGGTGCTGTTCGTGCACCGCGGCCAGGGCGTGCTCGAGACCACGTTCGGCTCGCTGCCGTATCGCGAGCACGACTATGTGGTGATCCCGCGCGGCACCACCTACCGCTTCGTGCCGACGGGCGACGAGCAGCTGCTCCTTACCTTCCACACGCCGGGCGAGATCGAGACGCCGACCCGCTACCGCAACCGCTACGGCCAGCTGCTCGAGCACGCGCCCTACTCCCACCGCGACTTCCACCCGCCCAGTGGCCTGGTCACGCACCGCGAGCGCGGGGAGTTCGACCTGATGGTGCGCGTCCGCGACGGCTACCAGCACTACAAGCTCGACTACCACCCGCTCGACGTCGTGGGCTGGGACGGCTACGTCTACCCGTACACGTTCTCGATCGACGACTTCGAGCCGATCACCGGCCGCATCCACATGCCGCCGCCGGTGCACCAGACGTTCCAGGGGCCGAACTTCGTGATCTGCTCGTTCTGCCCGCGGATGCTCGACTGGGACGAGAACGCGGTGCCGATCCCCTACAACCACTCGAACCTGCAGTCCGAGGAGATGATCTATTACGTCGACGGCCAGTTCGGGTCGCGCAAGGGAGTGGACGTCGGCACGATCACGCTGCACCCCTCCGGGCTGCCGCACGGGCCACAGCCGGGCCTGGCAGAGAAGTCGCTCGGGATGACCCGCACCGACGAGCTGGCCGTGATGTGCGACACCTTCCGGCCGCTACGGCTCACGCAGCTGGCGCGCCAGCTCGACGACGGCAAGTACGCGCTGTCCTGGTACGAGAACGCGGACGTGCCGGCGTCGAACGGCGGCGGCCCGGGCGTGACCAGTCACGTATAACGCGGGCACGCTCGCAGTCGTCTCAGACATCCACGGGAACCTGATCGCGCTCGACGCGGTCATCGCCGACCTCTCGCGCCGCGGCGTCTCGCGCGTGGTCCACGGCGGCGACCTCGCGCTCGGCGGCTGGCAGCCGGCCGAGGTGGTCGACCGCGTGCGCGAGCTGGGCTGGCCCGGGATCGTCGGGAACACCGACGAGGTTCTGTGGCGACCGGAGGAGCTCGAAGTTCAGGTGGCGAGAGCGCCCAGGCTCGAGCCGCTGCTGCGGCTGATCTTCCTCGAGCATGCGCCGGCCACGTGTGAGCTGCTCGGCGAGGAGCGGATCGAGTGGCTGCGCGAGCTGCCGGCGGAGCACCGCTCGGACTCGTTTGCGCTCGTCCATGCCGCGCCCGGCGATCTGTGGCGCGCGCCGATGCCGAACGCCGACGAGGCCACGTTCGCCGCCGCCTACGGGTCGCTGGAGGCGCCGCTCGTGGTCTACGGACACATCCACCGCCCCTTCGTCCGCGAGCTGAGCGCGTTCACCGTGGCCAACAGCGGGAGCGTCGGCGCGCCCTACGACGGCGACCCGCGGGCGTCGTACCTGCTCATCGACGACGGCCGCGCGGAGGTGGTCCGCGTCGAGTACGACGTCGAGCGTGAGGTGGCGGGGCTGCTGCGCTCCGGCTATCCCGACGCCGAGCGCGTCGCAGAGACGCGCCGGCGCGGGGAGTATGTGGCGCTGAGCGCCTAGAGCGTCAGCTCGTAATGCCGCAGCTCGATCTCGCGGCCCCAGCGCACCATCGGCGTGGCGTCGAGCTGCGCGAAGCCGGCATCCGTGTAGAGGTGCGCGGCGGCGCGCAGCTCGCTGAAGGTCTCGAGGTCGATGACGATGAAGCCGCGCTCGCGCGCGTATGCCAAGGCGCCGTCGAGCAGCCGGTGGCCCAGTCCCTGTCCGCGGGCCGGCCGGCGGATCACGAACCAACGCAGCCTGGCGTGGGTGTTGGTCTCGTGCGTGACCGCTATTGAGCCGACGAGCTTGCCGTCCTCCTCGGCCAGCCACAGGCGGCCGGCATCCGGGTCGGCGGCGAGCGCGTGACCGAAGTCCGCCAGCTGGTGCGCCACGTGCGCCTCGAAGGTGTGGTCGAGGCCGTACTGCTCGCCGTACTCGACGCCGTGCATCGCGGCCACGCCGCCGATGTCGCCGGGGCGGAGGTCGTGGCGGATCGTTATGCGGTCCACTGGCGAGGAGATCGTCACGGACGGAGTGTGCGCCGCGGGCACTGATAAGTCAAAGACAGATTTTGCCTAGCACCTATACGCTTTTCCTATGGAGCTTCGGCAGCTGCGCTACTTCGCCGCCGTGGCCCACCACAGCAGCTTCACGCTCGCCGCGCGCGACCTGAACATCGCCCAGCCGGCGCTGTCCCAGCAGGTGCGCCGGCTCGAGCAGGAGCTGGGCGTAGAGCTGCTGCGGCGAACCACGCGCCGCGTTGAGCTCACGGAGGCCGGGGAGCTCGCGCTGGCGCGGGCCACGAGGACGCTGGCCGAGGCGGAGGCCCTGCGGGCCGAGGTGGACGAGCTGCGCGGCCTTGTTCGCGGCACGCTGTCCCTGGGCATGCTGCCGACTATCGGCAGGCTGGGGCCCGCTCCGCTGCTCTCGTCGTTCAGCGCCGCCTACCCCGGCATCGAGATCCGGCTCGTGGAGGACACGCTCGTCGAGGCGCTGGCGCTGCTCCGCGCCGACCGCCTCGACCTCGCCTTCGGCCTTGTGGACCCGGAGCTAGCGGGCGACGGGATCGCAGGCGAGAAGCTGTTCGACGAGGAGCTGGCGGTGATCGTGGCCGAGCATCATCCGCTCGCGAAGAAGCGCAGCGTGCGCTTCGCCGAGCTCGACGGCCAGCCGCTGGTGGGGTTCCTGACAGGCTCGGCGGTGCGGCAGCGCCTCGACGACGAGCTCGAGAAGGCGGGCGCGACGTCGGCCGCCACCCTCGAGAGCAACAACATCAACACCCTGCGAGCGCTCGTCGCCCACGGTCTCGGCGTGTCCCTGGTGCCCCGCTCGTTCGCGCTCGGGGAAGGACCGCCCGTCGCGGTCCTGCGCGTGGCGCCCCGCTCGCTGCACGTGCCGGTGTCGATCCTCTACCGCGCCGACCGCGCCCGCCCACCGGCGGCCGAGGCGTTCCTCGAGGCGGTGCGCAGCAGGTTCTGATCCGCTGGTGCCGTCCGTGCGAAGGTACGCACGACTGGCCCTACGGAGGAGGAGGAGGTTCGCCATGACAACCCTTGCCGTGCGCCACCGCGTGCGCGACTACGACAGCTGGAAGCCGATCTTCGACGAGCACGAGGCGGTTCGCCGCCAGCACGGCAGCGCGGGGCATCGGCTCTACCGGATGGCCGACAACCCCAACGACCTGGCGATCAGCATCGAGTTCCCCTCGGCCGATGCGGCCCAGGCGTTTCTCGAGGACCCCAGCCTGCGCGAGACGATGGAGCGCGCCGGCGTCGAGGG
>JBKPDA010000048.1:0-11936 GCA_046727635.1 Actinomycetota bacterium
GCAAGGCCAACGCCTCGCCCTTGACACCCACCCACGCGCCAATGTAGTTTCTCGAACCGTCGTTCAGGAAACCCCCGTCCGGCCGGCTCGGAGGGAGCAACGAGGGAGCATGAGTCCCCGGCCAAAGATCGAGCACCTGCGCAAGCCGCAGATCGTTGCCGCAGCCGCGGAAGTGCTCTATGAGCGCGGTTTGTTCGATACGCGGGTCGGCGACATCGCCGAGCGGGCGGGCACCAGCGCGGCCACGATCCTCTACTACTTCGAGTCGAAGGACAAGCTGCTCGAGGAGGCCGTGGACTACGCGGACCGGCTCTTCTACGAGCGCATCTCGGAGGGCCTTGCCGGCCACGCGAGCGCCCGCGACAAGCTCGTGTACCTGATCGAGGAGACGAGCCTCGGGCCGGTGGGGTTCAGCGACTGGACGCTGTGGATGGAGGTGTGGGTGCGGGCCAGGAGGTCGCCCGAGCTGCGCGCCTCGTATCCGCGGCTCGATCGGCGTCAGCGCGAGCTGATCGCCGAGATCGTGAAGGAGGGCCAGCAGGAGGGGGAGTTCGAACAGCAAGTGGACCCGGTGGAGTTCGCGCTCGGGCTGAGCGCGCTGCTCGACGGGTTGGGGGTGCAGGTCACGCTCGGCTACCCGGACGTGACTCGCGCGCGCATGGTGGATCGCTGCCTGGCAATCGCGTCGATGGAGCTCGGCTGTGAGCTGAGCTCGGTCAGGCGCTTGGCGGCGAGGAAAGGAGAGCGAGTATGAGCAACGATCCGTGGGGGCGTCCGATCACGCGTCGCTCGCTGATCCAGAGGGGAGCCGGGCTCGCGCTGGGCGCCAGCGCGGTGGGAGGCCTAGCCGCGTGCGGGGTCGGCAGCCAGAAGGCGTCCACGCAGGCGACCGAGAAGGTCGTCAAGGCGCAGGTGGATGGCAACCTCGTCTACTTCAACTACAGCGAGTACATCGACCCCGGGGTCCTGAAGGCCTTCGAGAAGCACTACAACGTGAAGGTCACGCAGGCCTACTACGACGGCATGGCCGGCATGATGTCGAAGCTCAACTCGGGGAACGTCTACGACGTGATCTTCCCGTCGGCCGAGTACCTCGACCGGCTGCGCAAGGCCAACCGGCTGCTGAAGATCGATCACTCCCAGTTGAGGAACGTGAACCAGGCGCTCGAGTTCTCGCCCTACTTCGCGAACCCTTGGTACGACCCGGGCGCCGCCCACAGCGTGCCCTACACGATGTACACGACCGGGATCGGCTGGCGTTCGGACAAGATCGGCGAGACGTTGACCGGCTCGTGGGCTGACCTCTGGAACGAGAAGGCCAAGGGCAAGATCTTCGTGCTCGACGACTACCAGGAGGCCCTCGGCATGGGCAACCTGCGCAACGGGTTCGACCTGAACACCACCGACTCGGGCCAGCTCAGCAAGACCAAGCAGCTGCTGATCGGCCAGAAGCCGCTGCTGCGCGGCTACTCCACCGACACGGTCACGAACATGACGAACGGCAGCGCCTGGATCCACCACATCTGGAACGGCGACATCGTGAACGTGCGCAACCAGGTGAAGAACCCCGAGGTGTTCAAGTTCGAGACCGCCAAGGAGGGCATCCCGATCGGCTCCGACACGTTCGCCATTCCCACGAACGCGGCGCACCCGGGCACCGCGCTCCTGTTCATCGACTGGATGCTCCAGCCGGAGAACGCGGCGAAGAACATCGAGTACATCGGCTATCCGATGCCGAACAAGGACGGCTACTCGGCGTTCTCCGGGCTCGTGAAGGAGCAGCCGTCGATCAACGTCACGGTCGAGCAGCTGCAGGCGGCGAACAAGTACCAGTTCCGCGATCTGCCGCAGGCGGACCTCCAGCTCTGGAACGACACGTGGACGGCGGTGAAGGCCGCGTAGCGTGACGGCAAGCCGCTTCTGGGCCCGCTTCCTGCTGCCGGGAGGGTTGTGGCTCCTCCTGCTGTTCGCCGTGCCGCTCGGGCTCACCGTGGCGGTGTCGTTCGGCACCACCAACGAGCTCGGCCTGCCGATCTACGGCTGGCACCCGGAGAACTACAAGCACGTCTTCGACCCGCTGTTCGTGCCGGTGCTGTGGCGCTCGGTGCTCTACGCGGCGCTCACCACGCTGTTCTGCCTGTTGCTCGGCTACCCGGTGGCGTACACGATCGCGCGCTTCGGGGGACGCTGGAAGAACGTCCTGATCGTCGCGGTGGTGCTGCCCTTCTTCGTCAACTACCTGGTGCGCACGTACGCGTGGGTGACGATCCTCTCGGACGACGGCCTGCTGAACCACATCTTGGGCAGCATCGGGCTGTCATCGGTGCGCTTCCTGAACACGCCGTTCGCGGTGATCGGCGGGCTCACCTACGGCTACCTGGCGTTCATGATCCTGCCGGTCTACGCCGCGCTCGACCGCATGGATCCGGCGCTGATCGAGGCGGGCAAGGACCTCTACGGCACGCCGTCGCGCACCTTCTGGCACGTGACCTGGCCGACGACATTCCAGGGTGTGCTGGGCGGCTGCGTGCTCGTGTTCCTGCCGGCGGTGGGCGACTTCGTCAGCGCCCAGCTGCTCGGCGGGCCGAACACGTTCATGGTCGGCAACCTGATCCAGCAGCAGTTCTACGAGGGCCAGAACTGGCCCTTCGGCTCGGCTCTGACGATCGTGATGATGGCCTTCCTGATGGTGTGGATGGTCTTCTACCTGCGCTCGGCGGCGCGGGCCGCGCGGGAGGCCGCCGCGTGAAGGAGTTCGACCGCCCCCGCTTCCTGATCCTCGTCACGGTGCTGTTCTACGTGCTGCTGTTCGCGCCGATCCTGGTCGTGGCGCTGTTCTCGTTCAACTCCACGAAGTCGCTGGCCGTCTTCCAGGGGTTCAGCCTGCGCTGGTACCGGGAGTTCTTCAACGACGCGTCGCTGCGAAGCTCGCTGGTGGCCAGCCTCGAGATCTCGGCGGTCACGATGATCCTCGCCACCTTCCTCGGCACCACGCTCGCGTTCGGACTCGTGCGCGCGCAGGTGCGCGTCAGCCCGGTCGCGAACATCCTGATGCTCGTGCCGCTGGTCACGCCGGAGATCGTGGCGGGCGTGTCCGCCCTGCTGCTGTTCACGCAGTTCAACGTGAAGCTGTCGCTGCTCACCGTGATGCTGGCGCAGACCACGTTCTCGATCTCGTACGTGACGGTGGTGGTGCGCGCGCGGCTGGCTGCGCTCAACCGCGAGCAGGAGGACGCCGCGATGGACCTCGGCGCCACGCGGCTTGGCGCGCTGCGGCTCGTCACGCTGCCTGCGCTGTGGCCGGCGATCCTGTCTTCGGGGCTCCTGGTCTTCGCCTTGACCTTCGACGATTTCGTGCTGTCGTTCTTCACGAGCGGCGTGTCGCCCCAGCCGCTGCCGGTCCGGATCTACAGCGCGATCCGCTTCGGCATCCGGCCGACGATCAACGCGGTGGGCACATTCATGCTGTTGATCTCGCTCCTGATCATCGGGCTGGCGATCGCGCTGCCCTGGCTGCTGGGCGACAGGCGCGCCGGCTTCAGGCTCATCACCGGTGATGAGGGATGAGCACTCCCGCGGTCACCTTGGACAACGTGACGAAGCGCTTCGGCGCCGCCACCGCCGTGAGCGACCTCAGCCTCGAGATCCAGCAGGGCGAGTTCTTCTCGATGCTCGGTCCCTCGGGCTGCGGCAAGACCACCACCCTGCGGATGATCGCCGGCTTCGTGCAGCCCACCGAGGGGCGCATCCTGCTCGAGGGCAATCCGATGCACGACGTGCCGCCGTACCGGCGCAACGTGAACACGGTCTTCCAGAGCTACGCACTGTTCGAGCACCTGAACGTGAAGGACAACGTGGCGTTCGGGCTGAAGCGCAAGAGGGTGGGCAAGGCCGAGGTCGACCGCCGCGTGGGCGAGGCGCTCGAGCTGGTGCAGCTGGAGGCGCGCGCCGGTGCGAAGCCGCGCGAGCTGTCGGGCGGACAGCAGCAGCGGGTGGCGCTCGCGCGCGCGCTCGTGAACCAGCCGGCGGTGCTGCTGCTCGACGAGCCGCTCGGGGCGCTCGACCTCCAGCTGCGCAAGCAGATGCAGGTGGAGCTGAAGCAGATCCAGCGCGAGGTGGGCATCACGTTCATCTACGTGACGCACGACCAGGAAGAGGCGCTCACCATGTCCGACCGCATCGCGGTGATGAACGACGGCGTGGTGCAGCAGTGCGGCAAGCCCGAGGACGTGTACGAGCGGCCGGAGAAGCCGTTCGTCGCGGGCTTCATCGGCATCTCCAACCTGCTCGACGGCCAGGTGCAGGACGGCGGCGTGCGGCTGGCCACGGGCACGCTCGTGCCGGTGTCGCTTCCCGACGGCTGCGGCCAGGGCGAGCAGGTGCATCTCTCCGTGCGTCCGGAGAAGATCTGGCTCGCTGACTTCGAGGACGACATGGTGGTGCTCGACGGTACGCTCGTCGAGACGGTCTACCTGGGCACCACCACGCAATACATCGTCGAGCTGGCCCCGGGCGCGCGCGTGGTGGCGCTTGAGCAGAACCTGGCACGCGCACGCAACGAGGAGCGCTGGCAGCAGGGCGAGCCGGTGCGCATCGGCTGGAAGCGCGAGCACTGTCTAGTGCTGCGCTGAACGCTTCAAACAGCCTGACCGCCCGCCGATAACGGTAGGGATGGAGTTGCGATCGCTGCTCCGCTGGAGTGAGGCGGAGCGAGCCAGGTTGCTGGACATGAGCCAGCGGCTGCGACGTGTCGAGGGCCAGATAGTGGCTCTCCTCCTCGTGCTGGGCGTGGCCGGGAGCCTGACGTTCGGCTGGCTGCCGTTCGTCCCGATCTCCGCCGGGGTGATCGCCTTCCTCGCCGTGCAGAAGCGGGTGGAGCGCCTGGACCGGCCGGAGTACGCGCTCGGCGCGGTCTGGCTGTTCGCCCAGCTGATCACCGTGCCCGCGATCGCGCTGGCGAGCGGCCCGCGCGTCTACATGCTGCCGATGTACATCTTCCCGACGCTGATCGGTTGCGTGGTGTTCCCGCTCCGGGCAGCCGTGATCGGCACGATCGCGAGCGTCCTGATCATGGTGGCCACGGGCCTCGGCGTGACCACGCACGACGTGCTGGCCCTGCCGCCCACCCTGATCTACCCGGCGGTGACGCTGATCTGCGCGGCGATCTGGGCCTCCGCCATTCGCGACGCCGACATCGAGTCGCGGTCCACCGCCGTGGTGGACCAGCTCACCGGCGCGCTCAATCGCACGGCGCTGGCGGCGCGCGTTGCGGAGCTGGGCCACCACGGCAGCGTGGGCGGCGCGCCGGTGGCGATCCTGCTCGGGGACCTCGACAACTTCAAGGCGATCAACGACGCGCACGGGCACGCCACGGGCGATGCGGTGCTGGCGGAGGCGGCCCAGCGGATGCAGACGGGCCTTGGCGCGTTCGAGTCCGTCTACCGCATTGGCGGCGAGGAGTTCGTCGTCCTTCTGCCGAACATCGACGCCGACCAGGGGCTGCGCATGGCCGAGCGGCTGCGCACCGCCGTCGGCGCCGCGCCGATCGAGGGCATTCCCGTGACCATCTCGTTCGGTGTGACGGCCACTGCGCCCGGCGAGCCGTTCCATTACGAGCCGCTGTTCGCGCGCGCCGATGGCGCGCTGTACGAGGCCAAGCGCCGCGGCCGCGACCAGAGCTGCGTCGTGCTCGACGCCCCGCCGGCTGCCGCCGCGCCGAGCCCGCGTCCTGCGGACCGACGCCGCGGCGACGTCTCGCCGGCGAGCGGGCCCGCGGCCGGCGAGCGCTGGCGTGACCACATCGTGGAGGAGCGAGCTCGGACCGGCAGCTGGCTGATCCAGGACGGGTTGCAGCGAGCCCACATGCTCGATCTGCTCCGGCGCATCGACCGCGTGGGCCACAGCGGCAACCTGCTGATCATCGGCGCGCTCGCCGCGGCAGGGCCGTACTTCGGCTGGTGGCCGATCCTTCCGCTCGTGCTCGCCGGCGCGGGCCTACAGGCGGTCGAGTCGAGCCTCGAGCGCTTCCGGCGGCCCGAGTACGCGCTCGGGCTGGCCTGGGTGGCCGCGTGCATCGTCTACGCCTTCTCCTACTTCCTGGCCACCAAGCCGCCGGTGGCGGCGCTGCCGCTGATGGTGCTGATGAACGTGGGCTTCAGCGCGGTCTTCCCCGTTCGCGGCGTGGCCGTCGGTGCCGCCGTGCAGGCACTGCTCATGGCGGCCGTGGGCTTCGGCGCCTGCACGCACGAGGTCTTGAGCCATCCGGCGCTGCTCGTCCTGCCGCTGGCGCTGCTCGGAGCCGCGGCGCTCGTGGGCACCGCCGTGGGCCAGTCGGCGCTCGAGCATCGAGGGGCCGCCGTGGTCGACTCGCTCACCGGCCTGCTGAACCGCGCCGCGCTCGACGCGCGCGCCGCGGAGCTACAGCATCAGGCCGCGCTGACGGGCGAGCCGCTTGCGCTGATCCTCGGCGACCTCGACAGCTTCAAGTCGATAAACGACCGCCATGGCCACGCCGTCGGTGACGCAGTGCTGCAGGAGGTGGCGGCGCGACTGCGCGCGCAGGTGCGCGCTTTCGACTCGATCTACCGTCTTGGCGGGGATGAGTTCGTGGTGCTTCTCCCGGGCGTGGCCTGGGAGGGCGCGGTGGAGCTGGGCGAGCGGCTGCGCGAGGCCGTGTCCGCCGAGCCGTTGCACGGCGTGGAAGTGACGATCTCGCTCGGCGCGGCGGCCCGCTCGCCGGGCGACCCGCGCAACTTCGCGGAGCTGTTCGACGCGGCCGACCGCGCTCTCTATGACGCGAAGCATCGCGGGCGCGACCGGGTGGAGGCCGAGGACCTCGCCGAGCTGGTCGTGTCCTGAGCTGGTGCCCCTAGTCGCGCGTCCGGGCGTAGACGAGCCAGTACACGAGGCCCACCATCACGCCTCCGCCGAAGACGTTGCCGATCGTCACCGGCACCAGGTTCGAGACAAGCGCGTGGCCCCAGGTGACGTCCGGGTAGCTGGCGGCGGTCTTGCCGGTGACCTGCCAGAACTTCGCGGACGCGTGGTCGCGAAGCAGCACGCCCATGGGGAGGAAGTACATGTTCGCCACGCTGTGCTCGAAGCCGGCGGCGACGAATGCGGTGATCGGAAAGATGATCGCGAGGATCTTGTCCGCGACCGTGCGGGCGCTGTAGGTGAGCCAGATCGCGAGGCAGACAAGCGCGTTGCAGAGGACGCCGAGCGCGATCGCCTGACCAAAGCCGAGGCTCGTCTTCGCCTGCGCGATCGCCAGGGCGTTTACGCCCACCGACCCGTCGCCGAACTCGTACTGGCGGCTGGCGAAAACGAGCAGCACGGTGGCCACCGCTCCCACGAGGTTGCCCGCGTAGACGAGACCCCAGTTGCGCATCAGCCTGCGAAACGCCACGCGCCGCTCGGCCACGGCCATGACGATCAGTGTGTTGCCGGTGAAGAGCTCGGCCCCGGCAACCACCACGAGGATCAGCCCGAGGCAGAAGCTGAGGCCGGCGAGCAGTCGAGCGACGCCGAACGGCAGGTGGCCCGCGGCCCCCGCTCCGGTGACGGTGGCGAACATCGCGCCGAGCGCGATGAACGCGCCGGCCAGCACGGCCAGCACGAAGGTGCGCAGCGTGCTCATGCCGGCTTTGGTCACGCCGATGTCCGTGGCCTTCGCCGTTATGGCGGGCGGCATCAGTGCGTCGAGGCTGGGCGGCGGCGTGCCCGCACCGTCCACTGAAGGCGCGCGCGTGGTGGGAGCGCTGGTCACGTGCCGAACGTAGGCCAGCGCCAGCGGGCGGTCATCGGGGGTTAACCGCATCCGGCACCGCAGTACCTACGTGCCATCATCGGCGCCATGGACAACGCATACGCGATCACGACGTTTGAGCAGATCCGCGAGATCTATCCGCCGCCCAAGGAGCGCAGCGTGCGGAAGGAGCTCGACCATCTCGACCGGCACTGCCGCGACTTCATCGCCCTGTCGCCGTTCGTGCTCGTGGCCAGCTCCAGCAGCGCGGGCGCGTGCGACGTGTCGCCGAAGGGCGGGCCGCCCGGCTTCGTGCGAGTGCTCGATGAGCACCGGCTGCTGATCCCCGACGCCACCGGCAACCGCCGGCTGGACTCGCTGCAGAACATTCTCGAGAACCCGCAAGTGGGGCTCGTCTTCCTCATGCCGGGCATGGGTGAGACGCTGCGCGTGAACGGCAGCGTGCAGATCAGCCGCGATCCAGCTCTGCTCGACGGACTCGAGACCGGCGGTCATCCGGCGAAGCTGGCGCTCGTGGTCACCGCTCAGCAGGCGTACCTGCACTGCGCCAAGTGCATCATCCGCTCGAAGCTGTGGCAGCCCGACAGCTGGCCGGATCCCGACTCGCTGCCCTCGGCCGCCGAGATCCTCAACGACCACATCGGGATCGGCGACGTGGAGGCCTCCGCCGCGGCGCTCGCCGAGAGCTACTCCAACCACATCTAAGTGACATGGCGCACGCGTCGCGCGCCTGGCGTTGACACACGCTGATCGATTGGCCAACCTTGAGCATGAGGGGGCGACCTCAAATCCCAGGAGGGCTGGCAAATGGCCAAGGGACGATCGCTCCACATCGGACTCAATCGAGTCGATCCGGCGGGCTACGATGGCTGGGACGGGCAGCTCAACGCCTGCGAGGCCGACGCGAAGGACATGAACGCGCTGGCGGAGAAGCAGCAGTTCGAGACCAAGCTGCTGCTCACAGCCGAGGCCACTAGCGACGTGATCCTCGCGGCGATCGACGACGCCGCCGCGCAGCTTCGGGGTGGCGACATCTTCTTCCTCACCTACTCGGGCCATGGCGGCCAGGTGCCGGACACCAACGGCGACGACGCCGACCACAAGGACGAGACCTGGGTGGCGTACGACCGCATGATCGTCGACGACGAGCTGTACGCGCGCTTCGGGAAGTTCGCCGAGGGCGTGCGCATCGCGATGCTGTCGGACAGCTGCCACAGCGGCACGGTGGCGAAGGCGATGTTCGAGCTCGGCCACAGGTCCGGTCCGCGCGAGGACGCCGGGCTGATCAAGGTCCTTCCGGAGGACGTGGCCTGGCGCACCTACCGGGCGCACAAGGACGTCTATGACCGCATCCAGGCCGAGAACAAGCCATTCCACGAGGCGGGCGTGGGCGCTTCTGTGATCCTGATCTCCGGCTGCCAGGACGAGCAGACCTCGCTCGACGGAGACAAGAACGGGCTCTTCACCGGCAACCTGCTGGAGGTCTGGCACGGAGGCGACTTCGCGGGCGACTACCCGGCGCTCGCGAAGGCGATCGTGGAGATCTCGCCGCCGGACCACCAGCCGAACTACTACCCGACCGGGAAGTCGAACCCCGCGTTCGAGCAGGAGCACCCGTTCACGATCGAGGCGCAGCGGGCGGCGCTGGTCTGAGCGTCACGCGTGAGCTGGCCCGCGGGTGGCCGCAGCCAGGTGCAGCACCGCGTGCACGTGGGCGCGCACCTGCTGGGGTGAGAGGCTGCCCGCGGGCAGCTCCACCGTGAACGACGACGAGCCCGCCAGGTGGTGGTTCTGCCAGTTCGCCGCTGTGCCCGGCAGCCAGTGGTGGTGGTAGAGGCGCTCGCCGCTCGCGCGCGCGTAGATGCGGCCCGCCAGCGTGCTGGGCCCGAAGGCCCAGATCACGTTCATGTGCTGGTGGTACCAGATGGTCACGCGCGGGCGGATGCGCAGGATCAGGTCGCGGGCGATGCGCGTCTCGCGCTCCGAGAACGGCCGCGGGCCGGGGTAGTAGACGTCCCACGGCCGCCCGCCGCCGTGCCACTGCGAGGACCAGTTGGCGTTGAGGTCCACGCCGCGGCCGTCCTGGCGCACGTTCCTCGCAGCGCCGTCCGGGTTCAGGTTGGGGACGATCCACAGGTCGGCGCTCGTGTGCGCGTGCTGAAGCGCTCGGGCGATCGCCATGCCCGCGAGCTCGTTCCCGTGGATGGCCCCGAACACAAGCACCCGCGTGCCGGACGGGTCGCCGACGCGGTACGCGACTATCGGCCGCCCGTCTCCCGACTGGCCGAGGCGCATCGGTGCCGACGCGCTCCCGGCATGGCCACCGAAGACCGCGAGGAGAAGCCCGATGAGGGCCCTTGCGATCACAGCTTGAGGTTACGGCGGCGCGCCCCCCCGCGGTCCCGTCAGACGAAGACAGCTTCCGGCAGCACCGCGCTGACGATGTACTGCCCGGCGTCCACGATCTCGGAGATCTTCAGGTCCACGCACAGGCTCGCCAGCAGGTAGGCGTCCTCGCGTGACAGGTCGCGCGATTCAACGAGATGGTCGATCATCGCGCGCACCGCGTCCTGCGCGGCCGCGTAGAGGTCGCCGCCCACGCCCGTGGTGCCGTAGAAGCCGCCGCCGTCCACTCGCGGCGTCAATGACCTTCGCGTACGGAACTGCGGCGCAGGGATCGTGCGCCCGTTGTCCAGCCTGAAGCGCAGCGCCGCGTACATCGGCGCCTCGATGCCCGTGACGCAAACCTCGCCGTCGCCCTGCGCGGCGTGGGCGTCGCCGCAGCTGAAGTTGGCGCCCTCCACCTGCACGGGCAGGTACAGCGTGCTCCCGCGCACGAGTTGCCGAATGTCCACGTTGCCCCCGAACGTGCCCGGCGGCATCACGGACTGCTCGTGCGCGCCGGCTGGGCAGACGCCCATCGTGCCGAAGAAGGGCTCGATCGGGATTGCAATGTCCTCGCGCAGGTACGCGAACTCGCCGCTGCTCAGGTCGAAGATCCGCAGGTACGGGTCGGGGAACTCCTCGGGCAGCAGGCCGAGCCCCGGCAGGATCGCGGTCCAGCCCCAACCCTGCGTGCGCAGGTCGAGGATCTCGACCACCAGGGTGTCGCCGGGCTGTGCGCCGTTCACCCGGATCGGCCCCGCGAGCGGATAGAGGCGGCTCATGTCGAGCTCGGCGAGCACGCTCACATCGGAGGCCGGACCGATCTGGTCGTCGCTGACATCGCGCGTGTGGACCACCACCGTTTCGCCGTCCTCGACCGCGATCACCGGCTCGTGGTCGACGTCCCAGGTGAAGTGGACGCGGTCGGGTGGGAAGTAGTGGGTGGCCATCAGCGCACCTCGGCGATCGCCTCGATCTCCACAGGGATGTCGAACGGCAGCTCGGCCGCGCCGATGGCCGAGCGCGCGTGACGGCCCGCGTCGCCCCAGAGCTCGCGGATCAGGTCGCTGAAGCCGTTGATCACGAGCGGCGTGACGTTGAAGCCGGGTGCGCAGTTCACGAAGCCGAGCGCCTTGACCCAGCGGGTCACGCGGTCGAGGTCGCCGAGCACCTGGTCAAGCGTGGCGAGGATGGACAGGCCGGTGAGGCGCGCCGCCTCGTACGCCTGCTCGGGGCTCACATCGGCGCCCACCTTGCCCCTCATCAGGATCTCCGATCCATCCATCGGCCCGTGCCCCGAGATGTACACGTGATCGCCGCTGATCTGGGCCAGCTCGAAGCCGAACTCGATCGTGGTGGGCGCGCTGAAAGGCTGGGGCAGGGTGATGCCGAGCTCGTCGAGCCGGGCCTTCACCAGATCTCCGGCAGGCCGTCGCTGACCCGGTCCGGGAACTCGGCCGGGCGCTTCTCCAGGAACGACGTGACGCCCTCTGCGGCGTCCGCGGACTGGCCGCGGGCGATCATCGCGCGCGAGTCCGCCCGGTGCGCCTCCATCGGGTGCGAGGCGCCGAGCATCGTCCACATCATCCGCCGCGCGAGGGCGACCGAGACGGGCGCCGCGTTGTCGGCGATCTCGGCGGCGAGCGCCCGCGCCGCGCCGAGCAGCTCTTCCTGGGGATGGACGCTTCTCACCAGCCGGCCGGCGAGCGCCTCCTCCGCCGAAAACACACGCCCCGTCGCGACCCACTCCATCGCCTGGCTGATCCCGACGATCCGCGGGAGG
>JBKPDA010000049.1:0-8922 GCA_046727635.1 Actinomycetota bacterium
CGTCCCGCCGGACTTGGTGGACACGATGAAGATCGTGCGACCGAGGTCGAGCCGCTGCTCGAGGTGCACGATCGCGCTCGCGTCTGTGGAGTCCAGCACGTGCAGCTCGAGCGCGCCCTTCACCTTGCCGAAGCTCTGGCGCATCACCTCGGGCGCCAGGCTCGACCCGCCCATGCCTAGCAGCACGGCGGTGGTCATGCCCTCGGCCGCCAGGTCCTTCGCGAACGCCTCGAGCCGGTCGGCGTCCTCGAGCATCGGGTCGGCGATGGTCAGCCAGCCAAGCCGGTTGCCGATCTCCGGCACCCCGGGGCCGCCCCAGAGGCTCTCGTCCTTGCGCCACACGCGCTGCGCCACGTCCTCTTCTCGCGCGCGCTGCACGCGCTCGGCCACGGGCTTCTCCAGCTCGCGCGGCAGCGTGGCCCGGATCGTGTCCGGCCGGCCGGTGACCACGGCGGCGCGCCGCGCGTCGATCCCGTCGAGCAGCTTCTTCATCGCCACCGCGAACAGCTCCACGCCGTCGGACAGCAGCTTGTCCGTGACATCCGCCATGTCGATGCCGGCCTCGGCCAGCGCGTTCAGCTCGCGCTCCACCTCGGCGGGATCGGCGTCGGCGGTCGCCCCGTTCACCTCGCCGCGCTCTGCGAACGCCAGGAGCGTGGGCATCGGCATCGTGTTCACCGTGTCCGGCGCCACCAGCCCGTCCACGTACTTGGTCTCCGAGTAGTGCGGGTTCTTCGTGCCGGTGGAGGCCCACAGCGGGCGCTGTACGTGCGCGCCCGCCTCACGGAGCCCGGCGAAGCGATCGCCGTAGAAGATGTCCTTGAAGCGGATGTACGCCGCGCGCGCGTTCGCCAGCGCGGCCGTGCCCTGCAGATCGGTGCGGCCGAGCGCTTCCAGCCGCTTGTCCGCCTCCGTGTCCACGCGCGAGACGAAGAAGCTGGCCACGGAGTGAAGGTCGTCGATGGAGAGACCCTCCGCCCGCCGGCGCTCGAGGCCGCGGATGAAGGCCTCGGCCGCCTTCTCGTACATCTCGACCGCGAAGAGCAGCGTCACGTTGACGTTGATGCCCTCGTAGATCGACTGCTCGATCGCGGGAATGCCCTCTTCCGTGCCCGGGATCTTGATCATCGCGTTGGACCGTCCGATCAGCCCCCAGTACTGGCGGGCCTGCTCGACAGTGCCCTCCGTGTCGTGGGCGAGCCGCGGCGCGACCTCGAGCGACACGTAGCCGTCAAAGCCGCCGGTGGCCTCCCAGGCCGGATGCAGCACATCGGCCGCCAGCTGCACGTCCTCCACGGCCAGCTTGCGGTAGATCTCGCGCGCCTCGAGGTTCTGCCGAGCCAGCTCCGCCAGCTCCTCGTCGTAGTCGGGGCTGCCGAGGATCGCCTTCTCGAAGATCGACGGGTTGGCGGTGACGCCGCGCAGCGAGTCCTCGCGCACCATGCGCTCGAGTTCGCCCGACTCGATCAGGCTGCGGCGGATCTGGTCCAGCCAGATGCTCACGCCGGCCTCCGTGAGGGCGGCCAGCCGCTGGTTCACTCCGTGGGCAACGCTCATAGGTGCTCCTCTCAGGCTTGGACGCGCTCCCGCACCTCGCGGGCCTTCGCAGCGACGTTCTCCGGCGTGAAGCCGAAGTACGCGAACACGTCCTTAGCGGGCGCCGAAGCGCCAAAGGTGTTCATTCCGATAATCGCGCCCTGCTCGCCTACGAATCGGTCCCAGCCGAGCGGGCTTGCGGCCTCCACGGCCACGCGCGCGTGAACCTCGCGCGGCAGAACGGACTCGCGGTAGGCGTCGTCCTGCTCCACGAAGCGGTCGACGCAGGGCATGCTCACGAGCCGCGTGGGGATGCCGTCGGCTTCGAGCAGGTCGCGCGCCGTCGCGCACAGACCCACCTCCGAGCCGCTGGCCATCAGCACCACCTCGGGCTGCCCGTTCGACGCGTCCGTCAGCACGTAGGCGCCGCGATCGATGGCGTCGGCAGGCACCGAGTCGGGGTCGAGCACCGGCAGGCCCTGGCGCGAGAGCGCGAATGCCGTCGGATGCTCGGTCTGCGCGATCGCGAACTTCCACGCCAGCGCGGTCTCGTTCGCGTCCGCCGGCCTGAGCACGTACAGGCGCGGGATCGCGCGCAGCCCCGCCAGGTGCTCGATCGGCTGGTGAGTGGGACCGTCCTCGCCGAGGCCGATCGAGTCGTGCGTGTACACGAAGATGGACGGCAGCTTCATCAGCGCGGCCAGCCGGATCGTGTTCTTCATGTAGTCCGAGAACTGCAGGAAGGTGGCCCCGAACGCGCGGAAGTAGTGGAGGTTCAGCCCGTTCACGATCGCGCCCATCGCGTGCTCGCGGACGCCGAAGTGGAGGTTGCGTCCCCCGTAGGAGCCGGCCTCGACGTCGCCGCCGCCCTCGATCGTGGTCAGCGTCGACGAGGACAGGTCGGCCGCCCCGCCCACCAGCTGGGGCACTCGCGCCGCCGCCCACTGGATCGCGCGCTCAGAGGCCTTGCGCGTGGCGAGCGACCCGCCGCCGGAGATGCCCTCGTCGCGTGGGTCGAAGCGCGGCGGCGAGGCGTCCCAGCCGTCCGGCAGGTGACGCTCGCTCATCTGCCTCAGCTCGTGGAAGAGATCGGGGTGCGCGGCCTCGTAGGCGGCCAGACGCTCGTCCCACTCCTCCTCGAGCTGGGCGCCGCGGTCCACGCACTGCCGGAAGTGCTGGAGCGCCTCCTCCGGCACGTAGAACGGCTCGAGTGACGGCCAGCCGTAGGCCTTCTTCGTGAGCTCCACCTCCTCGGCGCCGAGCGGGCTGCCATGGGCCTTTGACGAGTCCTGCTTGTTCGGGCTGCCGGCCGCGATGTGGGTGCGCAGGATCACGAGCGACGGGCGGTCCTCCACCTCCATCGCCGCGCGAGTGGCCTCCTCGAGCCGGTCGAGCTCGAGGTCCTCGCCGAGGTTCTGCACGTGCCAGCCGTACGCCTCGAAGCGCATGCCAACGTCCTCGGAGAACGCCCACTTGGTGGGGCCGTCGAGCTGGATCCTGTTGTCGTCGTAGAAGACGATCAGGCGGCCGAGGCCGAGGTGCCCGGCGAGCGAGGAGGCCTCGCTGCCCACGCCCTCCTGCAGATCGCCGTCGCTTGCGATCACGAACGTGTGGTGATCCACGATCTCGTGGCCGTCGCGGTTGAAGCGGGCGGCCAGCATGCGCTCGGCGAGCGCGAAGCCCACCGAGTTGCCGAGGCCCTGGCCGAGCGGACCCGTGGTGGTCTCCACGCCCGGGGCCTCGCCGTACTCGGGGTGGCCCGGAGTGGGGCTGTGCAGCTGGCGGAAGTTCTTGAGGTCATCGAGGCTGACCCCGTAGCCGGTCAGGTAGAGCGTCGAGTAGAGCAGCATCGACGCGTGGCCGGCCGACAGGATGAAGCGGTCGCGGTCGATCCACTCCGGGTTGCGCGGGTTGTGCTTCATCACGCGGGTGTAGAGCACGTAGGCCAGCGGCGCGAGGGCCATCGGCGCGCCCGGGTGCCCGGAGTTGGCGTGCTGCACGGCGTCCATGGAGAGCGTGCGGATGGTGTTCACGCACAGCTGGTCGAGCGTTCGCGTGTCGGTCGACGTGGTCGTCATAGGACCCCTTCGTTTGCGGTCTGGGTTTGAGTATTGCCACTGACCTTCGCCTGCTCGTGCGCGGCCAGCAGCGCCGCACCGATCACGCCGGCCGCAGCGCCGCCGCGGGCCAGCTCGATGCGCACGTTCGGCACGAGCGCGGGCAGCGCCCTGGAACGCGCCTCCTCGATCGCGCGTGGCATGAAGATGTCGCCCGCCGCGGAGAGGCCACCGCCTATCACGATCGCCTCCGGCTCGAACGCGTTGATCGCGTTCGAGATGCCCACGCCGAGCCAGGTGCCGAGCTGCTCGAGCAGCTCGAGCGCGTCGGGGTCTCCGTCGCGCGCCGCCGCCACGGTCTGCCGACCGGTGACCTTGCCGTGCTCCGCCACGATCGCCCCGAGCGGCGAGCCGGGCCTCTTGTGCCCGAGGCGCGTGGCGTCGCGCTCGAGCGCCAGGCCGCTGCAGAGCGCCTCCATGCAGCCGCGGTTCGGGCAGTTGCCGGGGCACTCTGGACCGTTCGCGTCGATCACCACGTGTCCCAGCTCAGCCCCCAGGCCGGTGGCTCCCCGGAACACGTGACCGTCGATCACCACGCCGCCGCCCACGCCCGTGCCGATCGTGTACATCAGGAGGTGGCGGGCCGGCCCACCGTCGGCCAGGTAGGCCTCGGCAAGGGCGGCGCAATTCGCGTCGTTGTCCACGTAGACGGGCAGCCGGAGCCTCGTGCCGAGCTCCTCCCGCAGGTTGAAGCCGGCCAGCGGGATGTTCACGCTGGTCACCACCCGCCCGGTCGCGAAATCGATCTGCGAGGGCACGCCCACCCCCACCGCTACGGGGCCGTTGACGCGGTCGATCACGTGTCTCGCCGCCTTCTCGATCTCGTCCACGAGCAGCGTGCCGCTGGTCAGGACGGTGGGCCGCTCGTGCGTCTCGACGATGGTCGTGCCGGCGACCGCCGCGGCGGCCACCTTGGTGCCTCCCACGTCGACGCCGACGCTGAGCTCGCTCAAGTGGTTCATCTCCAGGCGCGAATTGCGCGATTCGGCCCATGACCATACAAGCCGCTAGGCATTCGCCGGAGCCCTGTAAAGTGCCCGCGCATGGATCGTCGTCTCGCGAGCCGGAACATCCGCACGGCCCTGATCGCCGGCGCGATCTCGCTGATCATCTTCGCGGCCGCCTTCCTCGCGGCCTATCTCTACTGATGACCCGCGAGCCAGTGCGTCAGCAGGCGGACGGCGAGCTCCCGCCGCCCAGTGAGGAAGTCCACCTTCCGGAGCCGAGCTACCTGCCGGTCTTCTTCGCCTTCGGCGCCACGCTAACGCTGGTGGGCCTGCTGCTCACGTGGGTCATCTTCGGCATCGGCGTCGCGATCATGCTCGTTACCTTGTTCAAGTGGATCAGGTCAGCCAGGCAGGAGCTGTCTGATCTACCGCTTGAGCACTAAAGCGGATTGCGGAGTGCGAAAGTGCGGAGTGCGGATTAGCGGTAGGCCCTGCGTCGTTTCCGCACTCCGCAGTCCGCACTCCGCACTCCCTAAGCGGCGTTCGCCCCCTCAGGCACATCACAGCTGGCGCCATCGCTGGTCCAACAGCGAACGATGTCGCGCATCGACAGGATCCCGATCGTCTCGCCGCCATCTACCACCACCAGGTGGCGGAAGCCGCCGCGCACCATCGCCTCGGCGGCGCGCTCCAGCGACCAGTCGCTCGACGCGAACGTGAGGTTCGACGAGAGGTGGTTGGCCACCAGCTCGTGGTCGGGGTCCTGCCCACGGCCGAGGGACTCGAGCAGGTCGCGCTCGGTGATGATGCCGGGACCCTGCTGATCGGGGTCGATCACCACGGCGGCGCCCACCTTGCGCTCGGTCATCGCGCGCGCGGCATCGCGAAGCGTGTGTCCGGGGCCCACCGTTAGAACCACCGAGCTCATCCCGTCGCTGACCTGCATGCCCCCTCCTATCTGGGCCTGAGACCCCCCTGAACGGCGATTGACTCTCTCGTGCCGATTGGCTCAAGCTTAGACCAGTTCCCGGCTCGGCTGGCCTCGGGTCGTGTGAATACCCACAAATCCCAAGGCGGGAAACAACTTGGCACGTTCAATCCAACATTTTGGGTGGAGCGGCGTTGTTATCAGTAGCCATGAGTAATCGGCCGGCAACACTGGAGCGTCGCGAGGCCCTCTTCCGGGAGGCGGTGGCGATCATCGAGCGCGACTACCGGCGCCAGATCGACCTGAACACCGTCGCCGCCCAGATAGCCACGTCGCGGCGCCAACTGCAGCGTGCGTTCGCCGAGATCGGTGACACCACGTTCCGGACTTACCTGGCCCAAGTCCGGATGCAGAAGGCGCTCGAGCTTCTCCGAGAGGGATCGATGCCGGTGCGGCAAGTCGCCCACAGCGTGGGCTACCGCCAACCGGCTCAGTTCGCAAAGACGTTCCGGCGCCATCACGGCGCCCCGCCGTCGAGCTTCCGCCCACACGCGAACAACGGCCTCGCCACGTAGCGGAACACTCGAGCACGGCCCCGCGCCCGTTCATCGAGGGCGGCGGGTAAACTCGCGCGCCGTGACGAGGGGACCGGAGGAACCGCGTGCGTAAGCACCCCATCGCGCAGATGCTCGCGATCGGCACGGTGGCGTCGATCATCGGCGTGGCGATCGCGCTGAGCATCCGCTGGTTCCCGAAGTCCGCGGACACCGCTTCGCACAAGATCGACACCCTCTACGACGTCCTCCTGATCTGCTCGGTGCCGGTCTTCGTGCTGGTGATGACCGTTGCGATCTACAGCGTGGTGAAGTTCCGCGCCCGTCCGGGCGACATGAGCGACGGCGCCCCGATCCACGGCAACACCCGCCTCGAGGTCGTCTGGGTCACGATCCCGTTCCTGATGGTCACCGGCCTGGCCATCTACGGCTGGGTCGTGCTGAACGACGTGGAGGCGAAGAAGCCCAACGAGCGGATCATCAACGTCGTCGGCCAGCAGTTCACCTGGCACTTCCAGTACGCGAAGAACGGCGCAACGGCCGACCCAGGCACCTGCGGCGGCGCGGGCGCGAACCAGGTGACCACGAACGAGCTGGAGCTGGCCAAGGACCAGCCGGTCTATTTCCGGATCTGCGCGAGGGACGTGATCCACTCGTTCTGGGTGCCGGAGTTCCGGCTGAAGGAGGACGCGGTGCCTGGCCAGACCACGCACATACGGCTGACGCCGAACAGGATCGGCAACTACACCGTGGTGTGCGCGGAGCTCTGCGGCCTCGGCCACTCCACGATGCGCGTGCCCGTGCACGTGGTGTCCCCGCAGGACTTCAACACCTGGCTGAACCAGCAGACGAGGGGCACGCAGGCCACGACCACCACGCCGTCGGGCGGTGGCGGAGCCACGACCACCACCGCCGAGGGCAAGCAGATCTTCACGGCGAACGGCTGCGGCAGCTGCCACACGCTGTCGGCGGCCGGCGGCACGGGGACCGTCGGTCCGGACCTCGACAAGCTCGCCTCCGACGCCGCCAAGTACGGCAAGCAGCGGGGGCAGACGCCTCAGCAGTACGTCCTGCAATCGATCAAGGATCCCTCGGCGTTCGTGGTACCCGGCTTCCCCAATGGGGTGATGCCCACCACCTTCGGCCAGACGCTGAACGCGCAGCAGCTGGACACCCTGGTCAAGTACCTTTTGAGCGTCGGCGGGAAGTGAGGAGCGGATGAGCTACGCGGCCAGGTTGAGAGCCCCAGGGTGGTACCGAGCGCTGCTGGCGATCGTGATCGGCTTCGGCGTGGGCTTCGGGCTCGTCGTCGGCGTGCGGGCGCTCTACGGCTGGCATCCGCTGATCAAGACCAACGCGATCACCACCGTCGAGCTCATCACGGTGCCGCTCGCCTTCCTGATCGGGATCGGCTGCTTCGACTACTGGTTCCGCTGGGCCTCCGGCGCCCCCACCGTCCCCGAGAACCACTCGGGCCACGGCGCCTACTCCTGGAAGGACTACTTCCGGGTGAACACCGACCACAAGGTCATCGGCCTCCAGTACATCTGCACCACCTTCTTCTTCTTCGTCTGCGGCGGCCTGATGGCGATGCTGATGCGCGCCGAGCTGGCGGCCCCGGGCCTGCAGTTCGTCAGCCCGAACACCTTCAACGGGCTGTTCTCGGTGCACGCCTCGCTGATGATCTTCCTGTTCATCATCCCCGTGTTCGCCGGCATCGCGAACTACGTGCTGCCGCTCATGATCGGCGCGCCGGACATGGCGTTCCCGCGGCTGAACGCGCTGTCCTACTGGATGCTGCCGGTCGCCGGGATCATCATGCTCGCAAGCTTCTTCGCCCCCGGCGGCTCGTTCGCCACCGGCTGGACCGCCTACGCGCCGCTGTCCACGGACACGCCGCTCGGCCAGACCTTCTTCTCGATGGCGGTCCAGTTCGCCGGCGCGTCATCGGTGGCCACGGCGCTGAACTTCCTGGTCACGATCATCACCATGCGCGCGCCGGGCATGACGTTCTGGCGCATGCCTCTGCTCGTGTGGGCGAACTTCACCACCTCGCTGCTGGTGGTCATCGCCACTCCGTTCATCGCGGGCTCGCAGTTCTTCCTGCTGCTCGACCGCGGCCTCCACACCAACTTCTTCCAGGTCCAGAACGGCGGCGACATCCTGATGTACCAGCACGTCTTCTGGTTCTACTCCCACCCGGCGGTCTACATCATGATGCTGCCCGGGTTCGGGATCATCAGCGAGGTCATATCGACCCATGCCCGAAAGCCGATCTTCGGCTACCGGATGATGGCCTTCTCGCTGATGGCCATCGTGGTGCTCGGGTTCACGGTCTGGGCGCACCACATGTTCGTCTCGGGCATGTTCCCGTGGCTGCGCGTGCCGATGATGATCACCACGATGCTGATCGCGGTGCCCACCGGCATCAAGATCTTCTCCTGGCTCGCGACCTTATGGAGAGGCGTGATCCACTTAACCACGCCCATGCTGTTCGCGCTGGGCTTCATCACGATGTTCACGCTGGGCGGGATCAGCGGCATCATGCTCGCGGTCATCCCGTTCGACATCCACGTGTCGGACACGTACTTCGTCGTCGCGCATATCCACTACGTGCTGTTCGGCGGATCGGTGTTCACGATCTTCGCCGGGATCTACCACTGGTTCCCGAAGATGACCGGGAAGATGTACGACGAGGGCCTCGGCCGGCTGCACTTCTGGCTCTCGTTCATCTTCTTCAACCTCACCTTTGGCCCGATGCACTTCGTGGGCATCGACGGCATGCCGCGGCGAGTGGCCGACTACGCGCACCAGTACGCGGCCTGGAACGCGATCATCTC
>JBKPDA010000050.1:0-10322 GCA_046727635.1 Actinomycetota bacterium
TGGCCTCCGTACTCCGGAAGGTTCTTGATCCCTTCCTTCGTCTGCCACTTGGACCAGTTGTCCTCCATGGCGTCGATCAGCTCGCGCATGAAGCGCGGGGAGAGGTTGATGCGGGAGACGACGACGCCGGGGATCTCGTCCTCCTCCACCTCGTGGTCCACGCGCGCGAAGGTGATGGTGAACTCGTAGTCGGAATGGCTGACGTTGGCGAAGTTCGCATAGACCCCCGCCATGATCTCCGGCGAGGTGTGGATGTTGATGTGTCGCTCGGGCTGTTCCTCGGGCACAGGGCTAGTATCGCAGTCCTTCGAGGCCCGCACCGATGCGCACCATCGTCCTAAGCGTCGGCCGACTTCGGCCCCCGTTCGCCGACGACGTCCAGCACTACCAAAAGCTGCTCGCCCGGCATGCCCGGCTCGAGCTGATCGAGCTGCGCGACGACGAGAAGGTCGACGGCCGGATTCCGCAGCGCGCGTACGTGGTGCTGCTCGACACCGGCGGCAAGACCTTCGACTCGATCGAGTTCAGCCGCTTCCTCGAGGAGCGTCGCCAGTCCGGCCAGGACCTTTGCTTCGTGGTGGGCGGGCCACGTGGGCTGGACCTCGACGACTGCGACCTGCGGCTCTCGTTCGGCCCGATGACGCTCCCGCACCAGCTTGCTCGCGTGGTGCTGATGGAGCAGATCTACCGCGCAAACAAGATCCTGGCCGGCGAGCCATACCATTACTGACGTGACGACCGCCGACCCGGTCGCCTCGCTCCGGGCAGCCGTGGCCGACGCCGCGGCCGAGCTCAGCGGGAACGGCTCGAGCAAGAGCTTCAGCTTCGACCGGCCCCCCAAGCCCGAGTTCGGCGACTACTCCACGAACGCAGCCATGCTCCTCGCTCCCGCGCTGGGCGAGCCGCCGCGCGCGGTGGCCGAGCGGCTCGGCGGACTGGTGGAGGAGCGCCTCGCCGACGAGGTGGAGCGCGTGGACGTGGCGGGCCCCGGGTTCCTCAACCTCTTCATGTCGGATGCGTGGTGCCGGGAGGCGCTTGCGCGCGCGCTCGGAACCGATGCCTACGGCGCCGGACACCCCGAGTCGCCCGAACGCGTCCTCGTCGAGTTCGTGAGCGCGAACCCGACAGGCCCCATCCACGTCGGGACTGCGCGCAACGCCGCCTATGGCGACTCTCTCGCGCGCATCCTCGAGTTCGCCGGTGACACGGTCGAGCGCGAGTACTACATGAACGACTACGGCACCCAGGTAAGGCTCTTTGGCAAATCGATCAGGGCGCGGGCGCGGGGCGAAGAGCCGCCCGAGGGCGGATACGCCGGCGATTATGTGGTCGAGCTCGCCGCCGAGATCGAGGGCGCCGCCGACGCCGACGTTGACGAGCTGGCGCAGCAGGGCGTGGATCTCATGATGGACAGGTTGCGTGCGTCGCTCGGCCGCTTCCGTGTGCACTACGACAAGTTCTTCTCCGAGCGCTCGGTCCACGAGACGGGGCAGATCCAGCGCGTACTCGACCTGCTCGAGGAGCGCGGACACGTCTACTCGCATGAGGGCGCGTTGTGGCTTCGCACGACGACCGCGGGCGACGACAAGGACCGGGTCCTGAAGCGCTCGTCGGGAGAGTTCACATACTTCGCGTCGGACATCGCTCACCACCTCGCGAAGCTCGAGTGGGGGGACGACCGCTACATCAACGTGCTCGGCGCGGACCACCACGGGTATGTCCAGCGGATGCTGGCCGCTTGGCAGGAGATCGGCGGGCGCCCGGGCACGCTGGAGCTCCTGATCATGCAGCTCGTCAACCTGATGGAGCGCGGCCAGCGCGTTCAGATGTCCAAGCGCGCAGGGGAGTTCGTGACGCTTGACGACCTGGTCGAGGAGATCGGCGTGGACGCGGCCCGCTTCTTCCTCGTCCAGCGCAGCCACGACACCACGCTCGACCTCGACCTCGCCCTGGCCCGCGAGCAGAGCCAGGACAACCCCGTCTATTACGTCCAGTACGCGCACGCGCGGATCGCGAGCATCCTGCGGCGTCTCGACGATGCGCGCCTGGACGCGGCGCTATCGGCGTCCTACACCGAGACCCTGCACCCCTCCGCCCGCGCGCTGCTCAAGCGGCTGCTCGAGTTCCCCGACGAGGTGACCAGCGCCGCGGCTCGTCGCGCACCGCACAGGCTGACCACCTACGCCCACGACGTGGCGCAGGACTTCTCCGCGTTCTACCGCGATGTCCGCGTGGTGGGCGCCGCGGAGGAGGGCGGCGACGAGGACTTCCGCATAGCGCTCAGCGTGCTGGCCCAGCGGGTGATCGCGCGCTCGCTGGATTTGCTCGGCGTTTCTGCGCCCGAGCAGATGTAGGCGCCTTGACACTCCAGCGGACCCGTGGTCAACTGGATGAGGTACCGCACATTCGGTACTGACGTTCTGTAGTAGAACCCCCCGCCACACCCCCAATGCTGGCCCTCCGCTCCGTTCACTCGCGGGTGAGCGTTTCGCTCCTCGCGGTACTCGCACTGTTTCTTGTCGCCGGAGTCGCACGCGCTCAGGCGGCTCTGCTGCTGCCGGACCTGGTGCAGAAGCCGCCCGACGAGATCCAGATCGGTGGTTCGTCTGGCACGTGGCAGGTCGGCTTCCTGTCCGAGGTCATGAACAAGGGCGACGGGCCGCTCGAGATCCGCGGCAGCCGTAGCTCCGGCCAAACGAACATGACCGCCACGCAGTGGATCTCCAATGGCAGCTCCATGCAGGCAGGCGGTGTGGTCGGCGACCTGCACTACGAGACGGGCTTCGGCCACCAGCACTGGCACTTCGAGCCGTTCGACCACTATGAGCTGCGCAAGCTCGACGGAACGCTGCTCGGCACCGACGTCAAGCAGGGCTTCTGCCTCGGCGACAACCAGAACGAGGGAAGCCCGAACAGCCCGCACTACGGCTTCACCGGGGACACGTCGGGCAACTGCAAGCAAAACCAGCCTGGCGCGACGTCGATCACCGAAGGCATCTCCGTTGGCTGGGGCGATCCGTACGACCCGCTCAAGGAGGGTCAGGACATCCCGATCAACCAGTCGACCGAGCCGACCGGGGATTACAACCTCGTCCACCGCGTAAACCAAAACGCCGACCGCAGCCCCGGGCCCGTTCAGGAAAAGACGTACGCAAACAACATGGCGTCCGCCGAGGTCCACCTCAGCTGGTCCAGCAACGGCACGCCGTCGATCAGCGTTGTGAAGACGTGCCCCGCGGGCGTCGAGCTCTGCGGGCCGGTGCCGCCGCCGCCGCCGAAATCCACGCCGCCGCCTACACCGACCCCCACGCCCACGCCCACGCCAACGCCACAAGACATCAAGGCGCCGAAGCTGACCTTCGCCAAGAGCTCGACGGAGCACTTCAGGAAGGGCACTACGGCGGTGTTCGTCATCGCCACCTGTGACGAGCAGTGCACGGTGACGGCGCAGGGCGCGGTGTCGTTCGCCGGCCCCGCGAGGGCGCTTCGCACCGGGAAGGAGACGCTGACGCTTCCCGCCGGCACCAGGGAGAAGCTGGTGCTCACGCTGTCTCGCTCGCTGCGAAAGAAGATCCGCAGCGCCCTGGCCCATCACAAGCGCGTGAAGGTGAAGGTCACGCTCGCCGCAGTGGACGAGGCTGGCAACAAGACCACCCGCACGCGCACACTGACGCTCGTGAGCTAGTTGGCCACGCGCGCTCTCCTTCTTGGGCTAACGCTATGCCTGCTGACCGCCGGCACCGCGTCCGCGGCTCAGAGCCTCCCTGATCTCGAGCAGCAGGTGCCCAAGAACGTGGGTGTTACCAGCTCGGCGCCGTTCCAGTTGTTCTTCGACTCGCAGGTGATCAATCGCGGCTCCGGTCCGCTGGAGATCCGCGGTCACAAGGACACGGACGCGACCGTCGACATGCCGGCCGTGCAGTGGGTCCTCACCGACGGGACGATGCAGTCGGTGGGCCAGGTGGGCACGCTGCACTACGAGACGTCCTTCGATCACCAGCACTTCCACTTCCAGCCGTTCGACCACTACGAGCTGCGGAAGCTCGACGGAACCCTCGTGGTCAAGGACGTGAAGCAGGGCTTCTGCCTCGGTGACAACGACTCACCGGGCAACGGCACCAGCCCGCACTATGGCGCCACCTGGTGCTCGGTGGGCCATCCCGAGGTGCACGATCTGACCGAAGGACTCTCACCGGGCTGGGGGGACACGTACGAGGGCAACCTGGAGGGTCAGGACATTCCAATCAGCCAGTCGACCGTGCCCGCCGGCGACTACAACCTCGTCCACCGAGTGAACGAGAACACCGACGGGAGCCCGGGGCCGGTGCACGAGACTTCCTTCGGCAACAACGTGGCATCCGCCTGGATCACGATCAGCTGGTCGGGCGGGACGCCGTCGGTGAAGACGAAGAAGACCTGCGAGGCCACCGCGCAGTGCGGGACACCGCCGCCACCGCCACCTCCTCCTCCGCCACCGCCCACGCCTAAGCCCACGCCACCTCCGCCGGGCGGCGGCACCACGACCACCACCCCGGTTGCGACTCCGGGCGTGACGACGGACACGATCGCGCCCAAGCTTGTGTTTGCGAGTCGGACCACCGAGCGCTTCAAGGCCAGGTCCACCGCCCTGTGGGTCGTGGCCGGCTGCGACGAGCAGTGCTCGCTCGCGGCGCAAGGCACCGTCTCGTTCCTCGGTTCGGCGAAGGCCCTGCGTACAGGCAAGACCACGCTGACGCTGCCGGCAGGCTCGCGAACGAAGGTGGTGCTGTCGCTATCGCGGTCGCTGCGCCGGGCGATCCGCCACGCTCTCGCTCACCACAAGCGCGTGCGGGTGAGGGTCACGCTGACCGTGGTGGACTCCTCCGGGAACTCCGCCACCAGCACGCGGACGCTGAAGCTCGTTCGCTAGCGCAGCAACGCCGCCAGCCGGTCGAGGAACGCGGTCTGGGCCGGGTTGAGCTTCTCGCGTGCCTGGTCGATGCCGAACCACTCGGCGCGGTCGATCTCCGGGAAGGCCTGCCTTTGCCCCGAACGGGGCGGCCACTCCATATCGAAGGTGTTACTGGTCACCCCGGCCGCGTCGAGGTCGCCCTCCGCCGCCCAGGCCGCCACCTGCTTGCCGCTCTTCTGGCGGACGCTGCCCAGGTCGGCCAGCGCGCCCGGTGGGAGCTCGGTGCCCGTCTCCTCGTGGAACTCGCGCCGGGCGGCCACCTGCGGATCCTCGCCGTCGTCGTACTCGCCCTTCGGGATCGACCACGCCCCCTCGTCCTTATTCGCCCAGAAGGGCCCGCCGGGGTGGACGAGCAGCACCTCTGGCTCGCCGCCCCCGAGCCGGTAGAGCAGGATGCCGGCGCTGCGCTTTGCGGCGGCCACTAGATGTTGTTGAAGAAGTTGAGGCCCAGGTCGTCGAGCAGCGACAGCGCCTTCGAGTTGAGCGTGGTCAGCTCGTTGGTGAAGAGCAGCGCGCCCATGATCATGAGGATGACGCCCGAGACCACGGTGATGACGCTGTAGTGGTCGCGGAAGAAGCGGAACACGCCGGTTACACGGGAGAACGCGAGAGCGCTGAGGATGAACGGCACCGCCAAGCCGGCCGCATAGAAGGCGAGCAGGACGCCGCCCTTGCCCACGGTGGACTGGGTGCTGGCGGCGGTGAGGATCGCGCCGAGCGTGGGGCCGGTGCAGGGCAGCCAGGCCACGGCGAAGGCCAGGCCGGCGACCACGGGGCCGCCAGTTGACGCCCGCGCGAGCAGCATCTCCGGCCGCCACTCGCGATTCAGCAGGGGCACGAACAGCGTGCCCACGAAGAGCAGTCCCATGGCGAAGATCACCACGCCCGAGATGTGTCGGATGAGCAGCCTGTTCTCGGCCAGGGTGCGGCCGATGCCGGTGGCGGTCATCCCCAGCGCGACGAACATCACCGTGAACGACAGGCAGAAGAGCAGCGAGGGGACCAGCACCTGGCGGCGCCGCTCGCCCGCCTGGATGTCCGCGAACGAGACGCCGGAGATCGCCGACAGGTAACCGGGCACCAGCGGCAGCACGCACGGCGAGATGAACGACACGAAGCCGACCGCGAAGGCCGCCACCACCGTCGTGTTCACGTCACCGGCAGCGATAAGCATCAGAGGTCGTAGCGCTCGAGGTCGTCGCGCAGGAGCGCGGAGTCCTTCGAGCTTGGTCCGGCCGCCGTGGTCAGCGAGGCGGGACGCGACCGGCGCCAGCGCGTGACCGCCACGGCGATGATGCCGCCCGTCAGCAGGATGCCGAGGGCGGGCACGAGGTAGGCGGCCAGGTCGAAGCCGTGACCCGACGGCACGTCGAGGATGCCCGGCCCGAACTGCTTCACCATCGCGTCCTTCACCTGCTTCTTCGTGTACCCGCGCGCGATGAGCGTCTCGATGAAGGCTCGCTCGCGGTCGGCCTGAGGCGAGTCGGCGACGTTGAGCGGGGTGCCGCAGACGTTGCACATCACCTCGTCCTCGACGTCGTGGAGGGTGGTGCGCGGGGTGACCGCCAGGGCGGTGGCGGGCGTCAGGAGCGCCAGCGCGAGCCCGATGGTTGCAATCGCTCGTCTCGTCATGAGCGTCCCTCCAGCAGCGGCATCACCTTCGTGCGCATGAATGCGTCGTCCACGGCGTAGCGGCGTGTGGCAACGATGTTCCCGCTGCGATCGATCAGGAACGATTCGGGCAGACCCGTGATGCCGAGCTTGCCCTGGGTGTGGCCGTCGCCGTCGCGTAGGGAGGGATACGTGAGCCCGTGGTCGCGGGCGAACTTGATTCCGTCGTCGCTCACGTCCTGCGTGTCCACCCCGAGGACGGTCCCGCCGTGCGCCTGCATCACCTTCTGCCAGCGCTCGAGCAGCGGCGCCTCGTCGCGGCACGGGGCGCACCAGGATGCCCAGTAGTTGAGCAGCACGACCTTGCCGCGATAGGCGGCGAGCGAGCTGGTGCCGCCGCCGTTGAATACCGGCAGCGTGGGGGTGGGCGCCTTCGGATGGACGCCCTTGGCGAGCTTGCTGTCGATGCTCGTATCCGTGCTCTTCGACGCGAGTCCGTAGGCGAGCAGCGCTACAAGAGCGAGCGCGGCGGCGATCGCCACCAACGGCACGGGCGCAAGGATTCGCCTTCGCTGGGCCATTGCCGGAAGGGTATCCCCGAGCAGCGTTCCGATCCGCACCTGCGGGCTGGCGAGCCCACGCCGTGCCGCCTAGAATCGCCCGAGGGCCGAGCGCCCCACGCGCGGACGTAGCTCAGTTGGTAGAGCGTCGGCTTCCCAAGCCGAAGGTCGCGGGTTCGAGACCCGTCGTCCGCTTAGGCGAATGTAGGCGAGGTTGTGCGAAGCGTGCCAGTGCCGGGGCTTGTGTAGCGCGTCGGGCTCGAAGGTCAGAGACGGGCTCCCCGCCTCTCGCCTATTTCGGCGCCACTCCACGTCAGCACTGTGGCTCCCCAGGTCAGCCCCGCGCCGAAGGCACCTAGCAGCACCCTTGTGCCTTCGCGGAGCTTGCCCGAGCGATGAGCGTGGTTGAGCGCTATCGGCAGCGTCGCCGCGGTGGTGTTGCCGTACTCGGCGATGCAATCCACGACGCGCTCGTTCGGAAGCCCGAGTTCTTCAGCCACGCGCTGCGTGATGCGCGAGTTGGCCTGGTGGTACACGGCGAGATCGATCTCGTCGAGTGTCGCGCCCGCCAGTGCGAGCGCCTGGCGGGATGCCTCTGCCAGCGAGGCGACGGCGCGCCGGAAGGTGGTCTGCCCGTCCATGCGCACAGGTCCGGCCGGGCGTGGCGCGACAATCGCTTTGCCCGCGGCGCCGTCGGCACGCAGCACGAACGGACCGAAGCGGGGAGGCCCCGAGACGCTTTGCACGACCACCGCGCCGCTGCCGTCGCCGAATATTCCGGCGGTGGTTCGATCGTCCGGGTCGACGATCCGCGACATGAAGTCGGCGCCCACGACCAATGCCGTTCGTGCGCGGCCCGCCTCGATCTGCCCCACCGCTACTGCCAAGGCCGACAGGAACGCGGTGCACGCCGCGCCGATATCCATTGCGCCGGCGTGATCGGCGCCGATGGCCCCGGCGACGAGCGGCGCGGCGTGGGGAGTGAGCTCGTCCGGGGTCATGGTCGCCACCAGCACGAGATCGAGCTCGCGCGGTCGGAGATCGGCGCGCTCGAGTGCCATCAGCGATGCGCTGGCGGCGACGTCCGTGAGGCGCTCGCCGGGACCGGCTCGGTAGCGGTGCTGGATGCCGGTGCGCTTGACGATCCAGTCCGGCTCGACGCCGAGCCTCGCAGCTACCTCCGACGTGGGCACCGACATCGATGGAAGAGCGGCTCCCACAGCAGTAACCGCCGCCGCGCGGAAGGCCTCGTTCATCTAGGCCTTCTCCCCGCGGCCCGCCTCATCCGGACCCTCGTGCGCTCCCGCGAATGAAGTCAATGATCGCCTGCGTTGTGGCCCCCGGCGTGAACACCTCCGCCACGCCGAGTTGCTTGAGCTCCGCAATGTCGTCCGTTGGGATCGTGCCTCCCACCGTTACCAGCACATCGCTCACCCCGTGTGCGCGGAGCAGCTCGAGCACGCGCGGCACGAGCGTCATGTGCGCGCCGGACAGGATGGACAGCCCGACGGCGTCAGCGTCCTCCTGGACCACGGTGGCAACGATCTGCTCGGGGGTCTGGTGGAGGCCGGTGTAGATCACCTCCATGCCTGCGTCTCTCAGCGCCCGTGCGATGATCTTCGCCCCGCGGTCGTGACCGTCGAGGCCCGGCTTGGCCACGACGACGCGCAGGCGCCTGACTGCAACCTCAGGTCCTGTGCGTGCTGCAGCAAGCATCAGAAGACAGGCGTTTCGGTATAGGTCCCGAAGACGGTTTGGAGCGCCTCGACGATCTCGCCCTCGGTGGCGTAGGCGCGGGCCGCGTCGAGCAGCGGGTACATGAGGTTCTCGCCGCGGCGAGCGGCGCGCCGCAGCTCGCCAAGCGACTCTTCGAGGCGTGGCGTGTCGCGTCGGCCGCGGATCGCCTTCACGCGCCCGATCTGCTTCTCCTCGAGCGCGGGATCGATCCTGAGGATCTCGATCGGCGCGTCGTCGAGCTGCTGGAAGCCGTTCACGCCGACCACGATGCGCTTGCCCTCGTCGACCTCCTGCTGGTAGTTGAACGACGCGTCCGCGATCTCGCGCTGGGGGAAGTTCTGCTTGATCGCCTCGACCATCCCGCCGAGCTGGTCGATCCGCGCGAAGTAGCTGTAGGCGGCTTCCTCCATGCGGTCGGTGAGCGCCTCGATGAAGTAGGAGCCGCCCAAGGGATCGATCGTGCTGGTCACGCCGGTCTCGTGGGCGATGATCTGCTGCGTCCGGAGCGCGATCCGCACAGCCTCCTCTGTCGGCAGCGCGAGCGCCTCGTCATATGAGTTGGTGTGCAGCGATTGCGTGCCGCCGAGGACCGCGGCGAGCGCCTCCAACGCGGTGCGCACGATGTTGTTGAGCGGCTGCTGCGCCGTCAGCGACACCCCCGCCGTCTGGGTGTGGAAGCGCATCAGCAGCGAGCGTTCCGACTTCGCCCCGTAGGTCTCGCTGAGCTCCCGCGCCCAGATGCGGCGGGCGGCGCGGTACTTGGCGATCTCCTCGAAGAAGTCGATGTGCGCGTTGAAGAAGAAGCTCAGGCGCGGCGCAAAGTCATCGATGTCGATGCCGCGCTCGAGCGCGTGCTCCACATATGTGAACCCGTCCTTGAGCGTGAACGCGAGCTCCTGCTGTGCGGTCGAGCCCGCTTCACGGATGTGGTAGCCGCTTATCGAGATCGGATGCCAGCGCGGCATGTGCGCCGCGCAGTACTCGATCATGTCGGTGACCAGCCGCATGGCCGGGTCGATCGGGAAGCACCACTCCTTCTGGGCGATGTACTCCTTGAGGATGTCGGTCTGGATCGTGCCCGCGAGAGCCTCGGGCGGCACGCCCTGGTTCTCCGCCGCCACCACATAGAACGCGAGCATGATCGCCGCCGGCGCGTTGATCGTCATCGACGTCGAGACCTCCGCCATCGGGATGCCGCGGAAGAGCGTCTCCATGTCGTCGAGCGAGTCGATCGCCACGCCCTCCCGGCCCACCTCGCCGAGCGAGCGCGGGTGGTCGGAGTCGTGGCCCATCAGCGACGGCATGTCGAAGGCGGTGCTCAGGCCCGTCTGGCCGTGGTCGAGCAGGTAGCGGAAGCGCTCGTTCGTCTCCTCGGCCGTGCCGAAGCCCGCGAACTGGCGCATCGTCCACAGCCGCCCGCGATACATGGACGGGTACACCCCGCGCGTATAGGGGTACTCACC
>JBKPDA010000051.1:0-15582 GCA_046727635.1 Actinomycetota bacterium
GTGGTGAGAGCGATCCGCCGGGCGCCAACCTCTCGGGCCGCCGCGTAACAGGCGAGCGTCTCCTCGGTGTTCCCCGAGTAGCTCGAGCAAAGGATCGCGGTGTCGGGGCCGATCCACGGCGCGAGCTCGTAGCCGCGCACGGTGATCAGCGGTTTCGTGGCGCGCGCGCCTATCGCGCCGGCCGCAAGGTCCGCTCCAATCGCCGAGCCGCCCATCGCGCACACGGCCAGCCCGCCGCTCGCCTCCTCCGCGGCGATGCCGGCGGACTCCACTCGCCAAAGCGCATCGGTGAGGTGCGCGGGCTGCTCGAGCACGAGGCCCAGCATCCCCTGCGGATCGACCGCCGCGACCGCGTCGCGGGAGAGGTCGCTCACGGCACCCGCTCACCGGGCTCGAGCCGAGCGCCCGGCTCCACCACCTCACCGGCCTCCACGATCGCGCCGCTGCCGAGCATCGCGTTCGGCCCGACCTGCGCCCCGTCGCCCACGCGCACGCCCTCGCCCAGCACGCTCTCCTGGATGGTCGCCTCGGCGCCGACCGTGACGCGCTGGTGCAGCACCGAGCGGTCGATGGTCGCCCCCACGCCCACCGAGCAATGCTGCCCGAGCACGCTCTGCGGGCCGATGTGGGCGCCGGCCGTAAGCGCCGGCTCGTAGATCAAGGAGCCGGTCTCATCGCGTTCCGGCAGAGTGCTCTCCACGCGGCCGGCGAGCAGGTCGTAGGTGGACTCGAGGTAGCGCTCGGGCGTCCCTATGTCGATCCAGTAGCCCTCCTGGTGGAAGCCGTAGAGGCCGTTGCCCACCAGCGCGGGGAAGATCTCGCGCTCGAACGACACCGAGCGCCCGGACGGGATCAGGTCCACTACCTCGCGCTCGAGCACGTATGCGCCCGCGTTGATCCGGTTCGTGGGCGCGGGGCCCGGCTGCTTCTCCCGGAACTCGATCACGCTCCCGTCGTCGTTGGTCGGCACCACCCCGTAGCTCGAGGTGTCCTCCACCGCGATCAGGGCCAGAGTTGCCTTCGCGCCCCTCTCCTCGTGGAAGGCGAGCTGCGCTGTGAGGTCCATGTCCGTGAGCACGTCGCCGTTCAGCACGAGCAGTCGCTCCGCCAGCAGCCCCTCGTCGGCTGCCAGGCGCATCGGGCCGGCGGTGCCGAGCGGGCTGTCCTCGTGCACGTAGCGCAGCTGCATCCCCTCGTACTCGTCGCCGAGCACGTCTTCCACCGCGTGGGCGAGGAAGCCGCAGGAGAGGAGCACGTCGTCCACGCCATGACCGCGCAACCAATCGAGCATGAAGCTGAGGAACGGGCGGCCGGCGAGGGGCATCACGGGCTTCGGCACTGTGAGGGTGAGCGGCCTCAGTCGGGTGCCTTCGCCCCCCGCCAGGACTAGCGCCTGCATCAGCCCGTCAGCGCCCCACGCCCTCGTACGTGAACCCGGCCGTGGTGAGCGCCTCGCGATCGAGGTAGTTGCGGCCGTCGACGATCAGCGCCGTCTTCATCACGTGCTTTACATCGTTCGCCCAGTCGAGCTCCTTGAACTCCGGCCACTCCGTGACGAGCACGGCCCCGTCCGCCCCCTCGAGCGCCTCGAGCGCCGAGCCGCAGATCTTCACGCCCGCGCCCAACACGCCGGCCGCCCGCTCACCGGCCACCGGATCGTACGCGCGCACGTTGGCACCCTCGCCCTGAAGCCGCCCGGCCAGCACGAGGCTGGTGGCCTCGCGGATGTCGTCGGTGTCCGGCTTGAAGGCCACACCTAGAAGGGCGATGTCCTTGCCGACGAGCGAGCCGAGGTGCTTCTTCAGCTTGCTGATCGTGCGCCGCTTCTGCAGCTCGTTGACCTCGATGACGGCTGTGAGCAGCTGGAAGTGGTAGCCGGTGTTTCCTGCAAGTTGTTTGAGTGCTGAAACATCTTTTGGGAAACAACTGCCGCCGTAGCCTATGCCCGCTCGCAGGAACTGCGGCCCGATCCGCGCGTCCAGGCCCATCCCCCGCGCCACCTCATTCACGTCCGCGCCCAGCTCCTCCGAAACGTTCGCGATCTCGTTGATGAACGAGATCTTGGTGGCCAGGAAGGCGTTCGAGGCGAGCTTCACCATCTCGGCGCTGGCCACGTCGGTGCGCACGATCGGCGCGCCGAGGGGCTCGTACAGCGCCGCCACCCGGTCTGCGAACTCGGCCGAATCCGCCTCCGCGCCCACCACCACACGGTCGGGCTTCATGAAGTCGTCCACCGCCGCGCCTTCTTTGAGGAACTCGGGGTTCGACACGTAGCCGACGTTCTCCAGGTTGCGCCTGATCGCCCGGCCGGTGCCCACGGGCACGGTGCTCTTCATCACGATCGCGTGGTCGCGCGACTCGCCCAGCTCCTCCACCACGCGCTCCACGCGCGACAGGTCCGCATCGCCCGAGTAGGTGGGCGGCGTGTCCACGCAGCAGAAGAGCAGCTGCGCGTTCGCCAGCACCTCGCCCATGTCGGTGGTGAAGTGGAGACGCTCGCGGTTGCGCTGAACGACCTCGGTGAGGCCCGGCTCGTAGATCGGCACGTCGCCGCGGCTCAGCGCGTCGATCTTCTCCTGGACGATGTCACGGCAGTAGACCTGGTGACCCAGCTCGGCGAAGCAAGCGCCGGTGACCAGGCCAACCCAGCCCACGCCGATGACCCCAATCGGCTCCTTCTCTGCAGGCATGGAACGGATCAGCCTATAGCGAGGTCGCCGAAGTGGCTATCGCGAGCATCTGTTGTGGCGTGAGCTCACCCGAGAGAGTGTTCTGCAGCCAGTACACCGCGCGGCTGGTCTTCCAGGCGATGGTGCGGGTGACGTTGCCCTCGGTGTAGATGTAATAGGCGCGGCCGCGGATGTGCCGGACCGTGGCGTTGCCCTTCAGGATCGGCGGGTTCTTCCACGCCAGTCCCTGCAGGCCCCAGTACTGGCCCACGTCGTGCGCCTTCGCGACGATCCGGTAGGCGGCGTACTTGCTCAAGCCCTTCGTACGCAGGTAGTACGCGCGCGGTGGACCCATGAAGCCGCCGCCGTTGCTCGGTGTCTTGCGCGGATAGAAGATCGGAATGCTCGACTTCATGCTGGCGAACCCGTTGACCAGCTGGAGTGCCTGGGCGTGGCCGGCCTGCGTCGCGTCGAGGAGTCCAAGGTTCCCCGCGCTGCTGCGCTTGTGCCCGCGTCGGTGCGTCGTCTTCTTCGTCTGCGAGGTGGAACTGGACTTGATCGACTCGACGCCGAGGAACTCGCGCGCGAGCGCGTGAATCGTCGAGGGCGGCGCGCTCACGTAGCTCTCGCCGCCCGGTCCGACGGCCGCGATGTTCACTCCGGGCCCGGTGAACTGGATCTCCTGGACCGGCTTGCCCGCTGACCCGAGCGCGAGCTTGAGCAGCCGGATGACGGCCGCCTCGCCGCGAATATCCGAGCGCGTGGCCTGGCCGAAGATGCTGAGCAGCTTGGCGCGATTGTCGAACAGCTTCTTGATGCTCACCTGTTGCTTCATCTGCGAGAGGAACTCCTGCTGGCGCGCCGCCCGCACGATGTCGAAGTCGGTATGGCGGAAGCGCACGAACGAGAGAGCGTTGCGGCCGCACAGGCGCTGGTAGCCGGGTTGCAGGTTGATGGCGGCGTAGCTGTCGAAGCCGAGGCCGCTGTTGAAGTACTTGCGGTCGATGTCGAGGTACACGCAGCCGAGCTGGTCCACCGCGTCGACGAACCCGGAGAAGTCCGTGTTGATCACGTGGTTGATACGCAGGCCGGTGATGCTCTTCACGGTCTCGAGTGTGAGCTTGGCCCCGCCGATCGTGTAGGCGGAGTTGATCTTGCCGATGCCGTGACCGGGTATCGCCACCTTCAGGTCGCGCGGGATCGACAACAGCGCCGTGACCTTCTTCGACGGGTCGAGGCGGATCAGGATGATCGTGTCCGAGCGGCCGTTGCCGCTCTCGTAGTCGCGCGCGGTCTTCGCGCGCTTGTCGGAGCCGATCAGCATGATCGTCTGCGGCTTGCCCGACGCGGCCTCGGCCAGGTCCTTGCCGAGATCGAGCTTCGGGCCGACCGAGAACGCCTGCACCACTCGGTGCACCTCGTGGAAGGCGGCCACGGAGGTGCCGGCCGCCATCGCCACGACGATCAGGAACGCCCCGAGCAGGAAGCGCTTCCAGAGTCCGTTTCCGCTTGGCTTGTCGTCAGGCAATGCGCAGGTGTCCGGTCGTCTGCTGTGCGGCTATCAGATGTACGAACTCGACGAGCGCGGTGCGGTAGCGCGAGAGCGACGAGATCGACACCCACTCCTCGGGACCGTGGTGGCCGGCCCCTTCGGGCCCGAACTCGACGGCCGGGGTCCCAGCCTCGACGAAGCTGATCGCGTCCGACGTGCCGTCGCGCCCGACCGAGATCCGCTCCGCGGGCGTGCCTTCGGCCACCGCCTCGGCGAGGAGTTGAACATACTTGTCGCCACGGTCGACCAGGATGGGTGCCCGGCGAAACACGCGCGAGACCTGCACGTCCGGAATGGCTCGCACCGCGTCGAGGATCTCCTCGGCGTCCTGCCCTGGCAGGTAGCGCACGTCCACGTCGATCGCGCAGAGGTCGGGCACCTTGTTGATCGCGTCGCCGCCGATGATGCGCCCGAGGCTGATCGAGGGACGGTCGAAGAACTCCGAGGACTCGCGCGCGAACGGCAGCGACTCGATCTGGCGGAACACGTCCACTGCCTTCAGGACCGCGTTGTCACCCAGCCAGGGGGTGGAGCCGTGTGCCGATTTGCCGGTCACCTCTATGCGCATGGCCAACACGCCCTTCGCCTGCACCCCGATGTGCAGGTCCGTGGGCTCTCCGGTGATGGCGAAATCACCCGTGTAGCCCTGTTCGACCAGGTAGTCGGAACCCCTTTGGGTCGCCTCGTCCGACTCCTCGTCGGAGACGCAGACGAAGTGCACGCGAACCGCGCTCTGATCGACCAGGTCGCGCGTGGCCACCATCATCGCCGCGAGGCCACCCTTCATGTCGTAGGCGCCGCGGCCGAAGAGGCGGTCGCCCTCGACGCGCGGCACGAACTGCTCGGGACGGCCGGGCACCACGTCGATGTGCCCGTGGAAGATGACCGTGGGCCCGGCGCCCGGTGCGGCGCCGACGGTGGCGGCGATCACGGGCACGCCGTTGTGGCTGCCCACGGTGACGTCGACGTCACGCGACTCGAGCCAGCCCTTGACGAAGCCGGCTGCGCTCTGGATCCCTTCGAGGTTGGACGTGTCGTAGGTGATCAGGCGCTCTGCAAGAGCGTGTTCCTGCACGCGAGCGAGGATACTGGGCACCAGGCTGGCTTTTCGCAGCCCGCTTGACGCTAGAGTGATCGGGCCCCGGCAGACCCTCCAACCATTTCGTCACCGCTCGGAAGACCTGCTGAGGACCCGCCTGGGAGCTTGGGGCTGCGCCGCAGGCTCGCCGTCCCGCGACTGAAGGAGCTCGCGAGCGGCGACACCGGCCAGGCGGCGACAATGGCAGTGGCCGTGATGGCCCAGAACCTGCTCGGCCTGGTCTTCACGGTGGCGTTCGCCCGAGTGCTCGGCAAGCACGGCTACGGGTCCCTCGCCGCCCTCGTGGCGGCGTTCCTCATCCTGTCCATCCCCGGCACGGCGCTGCAGGTGACGGTGGCGCGCGAGGTGAGCGGCGCCCTGGCGCTGGGCGAGGAGGCCCGCGGCGGGGCCATCCGCGGCTGGATGCGACAGCTGCTCGTGGTAGGCGCGTGCGCCGCCGTACTGGGGCTCCTGCTGCGAGTCCCGATCGCCTCGATCATCGGCGTCCACACGAAGTGGGCCGCCGGCGCGGTGCTCCCCACCGCCGCGTTGTGGCTCGTCCTGTGCGTCGAGCGGGGAGCGCTCCAGGGCCTTCGCCACTACCGGATGGTGGGCGCGAGCCTGGTGGGCGAAGCGGCCACCCGGCTCATATTCGGGCTCATCCTCGTGGGGGTGGGGCTGGACGTGGCCGGGGCCTACCTGGGCACCACCATGTCGATCGTGTCGATGTCGGCTCTGCTCGGCGTGGCACTCCACCGCGAGCTCGACGCCGCGCCGCGAGGCTCCAAGCCTCCCCCCGGCGAGCGGCTGCGGGACCTCATCGCGCGCGCCTGGGCCCCGCTCGTCGCGCTGGCGCTCTTCGCGCTGCTTCAGAACGTGGACGTGATCGTGGTGAAGCACCGCGCAAGCGACGAGGCCGCGAGCGCGTATGCGGCGGCGGCCGTGGCGGCGAAGGTGATGATCTGGGTGTCCGTGGGCGTGGGGATGTACCTGCTGCCCGAGGCCACCCGCCGCGCTCGCGTGGGACAGGACGCGCGCCAGGTGCTGATCAGGACCCTCGGCGTGATCGGGGTGATCGCGATCCCGGTGCTGCTCATCTTCGTGTTCGGCGGCCACGTGCTGCTCGACAAGGCGTTCGGCAAGGACTTCGCGCTGGCCGACAAGGCGCTGCCGATACTCGGCGGCGCGATGACGTTCCTCGCCGTCACCTACCTCGCCGTCCAGTACCTGCTGGCGCTCCACCGCTCGGCCTTCATCGCGCTGATGGCCGTGGCTGCCCTGCTGGATCCGCTCCTGCTGCTGGCGGCGGGCACGAAGCTCACCAGCATCGCGCTCGTACTGCTCGGCTTGCAGCTCGTACTGGCCATCGCTGTGACCACCGTCGCGATGCGCACTCGCACGGCCGCTCCGGTTGGAGCGGCGTCGGGCCCGTCGAGCTAGAGGGCGCTAAAACCCGGCCTCGGCGAAGAGCTGCTGCTGGTGGCGCGCCGGCGCGTCGCCGAGCGACTCCGCTCGGGTCTCGGCGACGATGTCGCTCAGCTCGCGCATGAAGCGGGAGACGTCGAAGCGCTCCGAGTTCGCCACGCACGCGGCGGGGTCGATTGCGGCCGGGTTGAACGACGCGACGCGCGCCGCCAACGCCTCGGGATCGCTCGACTCGTAGAAGGTGCCTGTCTCACCCTCGATCACGGTCTCCCAGACACCGCCGTCCGCCAGCGCGATCACTGGACGGCCCGCCGCCTGGGCCTCCACCGCGGCGATGCCGAACTCCTCCGTGGCCGTGACCACAAGCGCCTGGCAGCCGGAGAGAAGCTCCGCCGCGCGCGCATCCGAGACGCGCCCCTCGAACGACACCGAGGGACCGGCCAGGCGCGACAGGCGGCGTGCCTCCGGCCCGTCGCCGACGATCACGAGCGGGCGCCGCAGGTGGTTGAACGCCTCCACCGCCACGTCGATCCGCTTGTGCGGCATCAGCTCGCTCAGGACCAGGTAGTAGTCGTCCACGGGCCCGGGTGCGAAGCGGCGGATCTCCACCGGCGGATAGACCACCACCGACTCGCGCGAGAAGTAGCGCGCGATGCGCCGGCGGGTGGTCTCTGAGTTCGCGATGTAGCGGTCCACCCGCTGGGCGGCGATCCAGTCGCGTTGACGCCAGCGGCTCATGATCGCCGCGAGCGCGGGACGGGACAGCGAGCCCGCGCGCTCGAGTGTGCCGGCGCGGGCGTTCCAGGCGTACCGGAACGGGTTGTGGCAGTAGCAGACGTGAACCGTGGGCTCGTCCACGACGACGAGGTGGGACCAGGCGCTGGAGCTGGATATGACCAGGTCGTACTCGCTCAGGTCGAACGACTCCATTGCCAGCGGGTAGAGGGGCAGGAGCGAGCGAAAGCTGCGCGCGGTCGGCCTCAGCCGCTGGAGAAACGACGTCTTGATCTCACGGTGGCTGAACCGCCCCTCGGTGCCCACCGGGTCGTACACCGCCGTGTAGACGTCCGCGTCGGGCCAGAGGTCGCACATGACCTCGAAGACTCGCTCCGCGCCGCGCAGGTCAAGTAGGAAGTCGTGAACCAGCGCGACTCGCGGGCGGTGGGGAACTTGCGAGTCCCACATGCGCCGAGTCTAATCCCTATCGGGCAATTCTGGGTCGCTCGCTGCCCGATTCCGTCAACCTTCCTGGCGATGGCGTCCGTCGCTCGCCGACTGAAGGGCTCGAGGGTGGCCGGCGAGGTGCCGGCGATGGCGGCCCTTACCGCGTCTGAGGGAGGTGCGCGGCTCCTCTCGTTCTGCTTCTACCTGCTCGCCGCGCGCGAGTTCACCACGGCGGGTTTCGGCGAGGTGCGCTACACGATCGCGCTCTCGGTACTCGCGTTCGGCGCGGCGCAGGTGCTGGCGAACAGCCTCACGCGCGAGGTGGGCGCCGCGCGAGGCGACCGCACACGTACGGCCGAGGTGCTCGGCTCCGGCGTCCTGCTGGCCGTGATCGTCCTGGCGGCGACGATCGCACTGTGCCTCGTGGCGGCCGCGGTCGGCCTCACCCAGGGCGCCGACACCGTCGGGCTGGTGGCGGCCGTCATAGGGCTCGCCGGCTTCCAGCTCTACTACGGCGTCGCGCGCGGGCTCGGTGGCAAGCTCAGGCCCGCGAGCACGTACCTGGGCGGCTCGCTGCTCCAGCTCGTGGCCTTCGCCGTCGTTGTGGTCGTGAGCCAGCCCACCCCCCGCACGGCGCTGCTCATCTTCGGGTTCAGCAGCCTCGTGCCGGTGCTCATGTGGGAGCTCGTGGACCCGGTGCTGTTGCGGCGCGGCCTGGTCGTCGGGCGGGAAGCGGTGCGCCGGCTGATCCGGCTCGGCACCCCGCTGCTGTTCGCCGAGCTCGCCTACCTGGTCTGGCTGTCCGCGGACCAGATCTGGGTGCAGCACGCATTCGGCTCGAGCGAGGTGGGCATCTACTCGGCCGCCAAGAACCTCATACAGGTCCTGTACGTGATCCCGGCCGGCACCACCGCCGTGCTGATGCCGCGGGTGGCCGAGCTGCGCACGGCGGAGGACGTGCGCCACGCGCGCCGGCTCGTGGCCATCACCACGGCGGGCGTGGTGGGCGTGTGCGGAGTGATCGGGCTGGCGGTGATCGCCGTGCGTGCACCGCTGCTCGGCGCCCTGTACGGCGACGCCTATCGCGCGGGCGCCAACTCGCTGCTGATCCTTACGCTGGGCAGCGTGGCGAACGCCGCCTTCGTGGTGCTCACCACGTCGGCGGTCGGATGGGGCCGGCCGGTGGTCTACTCCACCGCCATGGGGGTCGCGGCCGTCTGCGAGCTCGTGGGGTTGGCGGTGTTGTCGAGCGACCACGTGACCACCGCCGCCTGGGCGGTGAGCGGCTCGATCACCGTCGCGCTGGTGGTGGTGGCGGTGTGGCTGTTCGCGCGGCCGTTCAGCGTGCGTGAGGGTGGGGCGGGGTCAGCGGCCTAGCGCCGGCGCCGCCCCTTGCGGGTCGCCGCGCCGCGCGTCCCGAACAGCTGGCGCACGGCGGCATCCCAGCGTGGGTAATAGCCCCGGGGCGTGATGGCGCCCCCGGCGCCGAAGTTCCAGTAGTTCAGGTGGTCCCACCTGTCGCCGCCCACTCGCTCCATCCACGCGGTGAGCTGGTGGAGGAAGAAGGGGTTGTCGCCTCCGTCGCGCTGGCCGCGCCGCTCATCCGGCTTGCGGAAGGTGCCGAACTCGCCTAGGCCGAGCGGCTTGCGGGCGCCCGGAGCCGTGTGGCCGGCGCCCACGCGGTCGCTGCCATCGTTGTTGGGGCGCGAGTAGCCGGGCTTGGTGAAGCGCTCGAACCAGGCCAGCGAGGTCGCGTTCCCGTAGCGGGCCGAGCTGATGTCGGCCCAGCGCACCTTGGGGCTGGTGTTATGGGCCCAGCGGCGGTCGTAGACGTCGCAGGCGATGATCGACACGTAGTCGTCGCCGGGGTAGCAGCGCTCGGGGTTGATCAGGCGCCCGAGCGCCCGCGACCAGTTCGACACGATCGCCGGGCACCAGACGAACTTGAACGACTGGCCGCTCGCGGCACGCATGGCCGTGACCATGCGGCGGTAGGCGAGGGCGAAGTCGCGCTCGGCGTGGCGGCTGACGCCGGCGGACCAGTTGGCGCGGGGTCCGGCCGGCGCCGGATAGTCGTTCATCTCCCAGCCGATGCGGATGCGGGCGGAGCCGAGGCCGACGTTCACCAGCTGCCGCCCGAGGGCGGCGTAGTGCTCGTCGTAGTGGCCGGCCGCCGCGCGGGCCAGGGTGGTCCGGCCCCCGGGCCCGTCGACCTTCGTTGTGTCACTCTGGACGAGCATCGGCACCGACAGGTACATGCGGTCGAGGTAGGGCGAGCCGGGCCGCGTCCAGTGCTGGCCGAAGGCGTAGTCCTGGTGATAGAGGCGCGACCAATCCTCGCCCGTGGGCAGAAAGTCGTGGACGAAGGCAAGCGGCCGGCCGAGGTAATGCTCGAGCGCCGCGGTGTTCGCCATGTTCACGCAGCCGCTGTAAGCCCCCAGGCGCGAGGCCAGCCCCGGCGCGGAGGAGCCCAAGGCCTCGGCGGCGTCGAGCGCCCAGCCGAGGGCGGATGCGCCGCTCATCGCCACGGCAAGCTGCGCCGAGCGGACGATCAGCGAGCGGCGAGTCAAAGCGTGCTCGCGCTGCGGGGCCTCCCCCGCTGGGGCTGGGTCGGAACCTCCCACCCGGTCTAGATCGGCGGATCAACCGCTCTAGAACGGCCATGCGGCGAGGCTTGGACGGATGTTCAGCCTGCAAACGGCTGGGTTCTGTCCCAGTGCACAGAGAGCGCGCTCCAGCGGCCGTCAGCGGCCAATGGAGCGAAGCCGGCGCCCATGCGGCGCAGGGCGGTGAGCTCGGGCGGATTCCCCTTCACGAACGCGACTCCGACCTTGCGAGAGGGGTTCTGCGCGACCCCATAGATCTTCAGGTGCAGCTTCCAGGCAAGGGCGGTGGCGTTGTCGTTCGGTGCTATGAGCGGATGCAGGCGGGCGACCGGCACCTGTGCCCGGGCACGATCGACGGTGCGCAAGAGCTGGGTGAGGTCGTGAGCCCGGCCCGTCGCGGCGCCCACCTGGTCGCCAAGACCGATCGAGCGTGCCACCGCGAACGGGAGGCTCGCGACCACGAGCACGACGATCACCGCCGCTCGCGCCCGGCTGGGAGCCAGGCGCGGGAGCGCCGCGAACCCGATGCCGGCCAGCACGCAGCACACCGCCGCCGGCTCCACCAGGTAGCGCGGCACGGCCGGGTAGCCCACCGCCTCGCCGCCGATCGTCACCACCAGCCAGGAGAGCGCGACCACGGTGAGCGTCAAGGTCACGCGCTCGCGCTCGCGCCAGCCCTGCACGGCTGCGATCAGCGCGGCGATCCACACAGGCGCCACGAGAATCCCGAGCGCCCTGCCGCTGAGCGTGGCCGCGGGGAAGCTCGTGTGCAGTATCTCCGTGGGCTCGCCGGAGATCGTGGCTGAGTGGAAGGTGTGGAAGAGCTCGCCCGAGCCCGCCCAGTCGGGCAGGACCCAGAGCGCGACGATCGCGGGCAGCCCGAGCAGCATGGGCCAGCGCCGGCGCTCGAACACCCACAGGTAGAGGGCGTACACGCCGAGCAGCGGCCAGATCTCCGGCCGGGCCAGGCCCGTGAGCGCCCCGAGGGCGAATGCCCAGCCCCTTCGCCCGCTGAGGTGGAGCTCCACCGCGCCGAGCAGGAGCGCCACCGCCAGCGGCTCCACGTTCCCTGCGGAGAAATAGCGCAGCCACTCGGCGCTGAGGAGGAGCGCGACGGCGCCGATCAGTCCGGCGGCGATCCCGCCGGCCCGGGCGCCGAGGCGGAAGGCGAGGCCGAGCGCCGCGATGCCGGCGGCGCGCGGCACCAGCAGCCATAGACTCGGCGCGGCGGCGCCCAACAGGCCGAACGGCGTGGTGAAGAGGACAGGGAGCGGCTTCCAGCCCGTGTGGGCGAGCGTGCTGAACTGGAGGTTGGGATCGACGATCTCGCGTCCGAACACGATCCACGCCCACGGGTCGTAGCTCGGGGTCCAGGGCAGCGCGAGCGAGATCGCGGCGAGCGCCAGGCAGAACGCGCCGGCGCAGAGGACCGGGTGCGCGGCCGCGGTCGTGCGCAGCCGCGGAGCTCGACCAGCCACGTGGGCCATCGTGGGCACTCTGACAGTCGCTAGCGCGAGAAGCGCCCGCTGAGGAGGCCCCGGCGGCGATTCTCGGCCGGTTCCCGCTCCTCTGCCCTCGGCCGTGCCGCGGGCGGACGTAGGAGCGCCCAGCCCTGCCTACGCTCGTCCAGCCTGAAGCGGCCGAGCACGTAGAGGGTGCGCAGGCCGTAGGTCACGCTGGTGCGGAACGAGACGCTCGACGCCTCGAGGAAGTAGCGCGTCGGGATCGGCAGCTCCACCACCCGCGCCTCGCGGGCGACGATCTGGGCGAAGATCTCCTGGTCGAACACGAAGTCGTCGCTGTTGCGGTGGAACGCGATCGAGCGGAGGAAGTCGACGGAGAACGCTCGATAGCCGGTGTGGTATTCGGAGAAGCCGCGGCGGAAGCCACGGTTCTCGATGAAGGTGAGCAGCCGGTTGCCGAACCACTTCCAGCGCGGCATGCCACCGGCGATCGCCTCGTCCCGCAGCATGCGCGAGCCGATCACCACGTCGGCAAAGCCCTCCTCGATCGGCCCGACCATGTCGGCCACGAGCGCCGGGTCGTACTGGTTGTCGGCGTGCACCATCACGACCACGTCGGCGCCGTCCAGCGCCGCTCGCGTGTAGCAGGTCTTCTGGTTGGCCCCGTAGCCGCGGTTGGCCGGATGGGTCAGCACGTCGAACCCCTCGCGCAGCGCCACCGGGGTGGTGTCGTCGGGGCTCGCGTCGTCCACAAGGAGGGCCCGGTCGGCGGCGTGACTCGGCAGGCTGGCAGCCACCAGCGGGATCGTCCGCTCGGCGTTGTAGGCGGGCAGCACGACGTGAACCTTGGTCTCGCCCCCACGGTCGATCACGCGCGGGTTCGGGGCGGAGATCGGCTCGACCCGGTGCGCCAGCAGCACCCGCTCGTCACCCAGCGACAGCGAGACGGGCAGACGCCCCAGCGGGGTCCGTCCGAGCCGCGCCACGAGCCTGCCGGCGCGATCGCTTCGCTCGGCCAGCCCGTGCAGCCAGTAGCTCAGGCTGAACGAGCGCACGAGCGGCAGGTCCTCGGAGATCACGAGGCCGCGCGCGCCGAGCAGCTCGCGAAGGGTCCTGCGCGGCACGAGGTACGTGTGGGCCGGGAGGTAGCCCCACCAGCGACGGCCGGCCAGGCGCGCGGTGACCGACGCCGGGTCCGGCGTGACGACGCACAGCACGCCGCCTGGAGCGAGCAGCCCCTGGCAGTGCTCGATCGCGCCCGCGGGGTCGTCGAGATGCTCGAGCACGTCGGCGAGCACGATCACCGAGAAGCCGTCCTCGTCCTGGAACTCGTCGAGGGCGACCTCGTTCACGTCGAGGCCCAGCACCTCGCGCGCATATTCCGCCGAGCTCGCGGACAGCTCCAGGCCCGCGACCTGGTAGCCGCGGCTGCGGGCCTCGTCGAGCAGGAGGCCGTGACCGCAGCCCACGTCGAGCAGGCGACCGGCCGGCGCGTAGCTGCCGATCAGGTCGAGGAGCCGGCGAGCGGTGGCGCGACGGCCCTCCTGCTCGTCGAGGTAGGCGTCATCGCGGACCTCTCGGTAGAGGTCGTGGAGCTGCGGCCCCGCGGGGAGGGCGGGCTGCTGCACCGTGCCGCAATCGCGGCACGCGAACAGGTCGCCGTGCTCTCCCGGGCGGTGGTTGGTGGGCGAGAGTTGGCGCGGCTCCGCACCCGACGCGCCCCCTTGGAAGCGCAGCCTGAGCGGTCCGGAGCAGATCCGGCACGCGATTGGGACGGACATGCGGGCTGCACTTAACCACACGCATGTCCGAGGTACGCCGTCCGCGGCGCCCTTGAATGGCTCAGGCCAGCGCGGGCTCGAGCGGACTGGGCGAGCGCACCGGCCGTGTGCCGCCGGCCAACTCGGGCCTCGGCGCGAGTGCCGGGCTGCCGCCGAACGCAAGCGCGGCGAGGATCCAAATCAGGTGCGATCCGCCCGTGAGGATGAAGTAGGGCTCGATCACATGCATGAAGATGAGCAGCGCTCCGATCACCGCCAGCGCCCGGGCGCTGGCGCGCCGTTCCGTCTCCGGATCGTCGCGCGCGCGGACGGCCGCGCCGATCAGGGCGGCGGTCATGAGGAGGTAGACGGCGAGCAGGGGGATCGCGCCGCGCAGCAGCAGAGTCATGTACAGCGACTCCGTGTAGGGGAAGCGCACGGACGGCGGGAGGTCCGGCCCGTAGCCGGTGAACCACTTGCCGGCGAGCGCCGGGAAGTACTGGTGGGTCCAGACCTGGTAGCGATAGTTCACGGTCTGCGGCACCCACGAGGGGCGGTCGCCGCCGGGGTTGCTGAACTGCTGGTTCACCCGGTGGGCGAGGTACGGACCGAAGAGCGTGGCCGCCACGATGGCCGCCACCACGAGGCCGCCGGCCACGGTTGCGGGGCGCCCGTACCAGGCGCCCAGGATCAGCGCCGCCACCACCGCGAAGATCAACGGGGTGAACGTGACCGTGGTCAGCATCGCCGCGACGGCGAGGACGAGCGCCAGCACGAGGGTCCAGCGCGGCAGCACCCTCTGCTCGCGGTCCACGAGCAGGCTCGTGCCGATCACGAGGATCACGAACTCGTAGCCCGCGAGCACCTGCCAGTGCGGGAACGTGCCGGTGGCGCGCGTCCCGCCACCCTCGGGGCCGAAGCTGCTGTCGATGTTCACGCCCGTGACGTGCGGTATCAGCCCGCGTACGCCGGCGATGTGGAACTGCTGCATGATCGCGAGCAGCGACTCCGGCACGCTTACGAGCAGGATCAGCTGCAGCGCCCGGCGGCGTCCCTGCTCGGTCGGAAGCCCCACCAGCACCGCGCGGTAAAGCACGAAGTACTGGATCGGGCTCAGCGCGGCGCGGGCCGTGTCGTTGCCCACGAGCAGATGGCGGTCGAGCACGTCAAAGGCCGCGAGCCCGGCGGTGATGACCACGTAGGCAAGGGCGAGCCAGTCGAACGCGCGCCACGGGCGCTGGCGATTGCGATCGGCGTCGAGCAGGATGATCGCCCCCGCGTAGACGATCAGGATCTCGGACAGCTTCAGCCCGGGCACGGGCAGGCCGCGCTTGAAGCCGGACACCACCGGCGTAAGCGCGACGAGCGTGAGCGCCCCGACGCTCGGGCGCGCCACCACGAGCATCCCGAACAGGACGACGGCGAGCGCCCCCACCGCCTCGGCCGGACCCAGCCCCGCCCCCACGCCGAGCAGGACGACCCCGCCCAGGGCGCAGAGGGCGATCGCAGCCGCCGGATGCCGGTAGCGCGCCCGCGGGTGCACTCAGGCAGTCGGCGCGTCGGCCGGTTCGCTCTCCGGCTCCGATCTCGGAACCGGCTTGGCGAGCCACGACTGAACCCGCTTCGGCGACCCGCCGAGCAGGAGCCAGTCGGCCGGGGCGCCGAACTGGTGCAGCTGCAAGACGGCAGAGTCGAGCTCGCGCTCGCGCAGGCCACGCCTGGCGAGCAGCACGCGCACGTCGCTGCGCAGCGCCTCGCCCTCCGCGCTCCCGTCGCTGCCAGGAAGCGCCGTGCCGACGATCGTCAGCTGAGGCAGCCTGTCGTAATAGGGATCGCCGTCCGGCACGTACGCCTGTAGATGAGCG
>JBKPDA010000052.1:0-4479 GCA_046727635.1 Actinomycetota bacterium
CAGGTTGGCGACCGGAACCCGGCAATCCTCGAACAGCAGCTCTGCGGTGTCGGATGAGTGCATGCCGAGCTTCTCCAGCGTGCGCGTGACCTGGAAGCCTGGCGTCCCTTTCTCGATCACCAGCAGGTTGAACCCTGAGTGTCCTCGCTCGCGCTCCGATTTCGTCACGACGAGGGCCCAGTGGCAGCGTGCGCCGTTGGTGATGAAGATCTTGCGGCCGTTGACGACGAACTCGTCGCCGTAGCGCTTGGCGACCGTGCTGATGCCGGCCACGTCCGATCCGGCGTCGGGTTCGGTGATCGCCAGGGCCGCGATCTGCTCGCCGCGGATGGCCGGGACCAGCCAGCGACGCTTCTGGTCCTCGCTGCCGAACCGAAACACCGGCGGTGTGGCCATCTCCGCCTGGACCGCCACTGCCATGCCGAGCCCGCCGCTGCCCGCGCGCGCCATCTCCTCCGAGAGGACCACCGCCGAGAAGTAGTCGCCGCCTTGCCCGCCGTACTCCGGCGGATAGCGCAGGCCGAGAAATCCCAGCTCGCCGAAGCGCCTGAAGATCGAGTCGGGAAATGTCTTTTCCTCCCACTCCTCGAGGTGCGGCTGGACCTCTTTCTCCAGGAACTTGCGGATGTGCAGGCGGAGCTCCTCGTGGGCGTCCGTGAAGAACATCGCCGCCTGAGCTTACGGTATGATTCGCGGCCGGTACCTCAACCGCTGGATCAAACGCGCACTGGGAGTTGGATTGGGCTCGGTAATCAAGAAGCGGCGCAAGAAGATGCGCAAACACAAGCACAAGAAGATGCTTAAAAAGACCCGCTGGCAGCGACGCGCGCACGCCTAGGAGGTAGGCAATGGAGTGGGTGATCCCCGGCGTAATCGTCCTGGTCATCCTCGGCTGGCTCGTCTTCACCTACAACGGCCTCGTTACAGCCCGAAACCGAACCCAGGAAGCCTGGTCTGAGATCGACGTCGAGCTCAAGCGACGGCACGACCTGATCCCCAACCTCGTCAACACGGTGCAGGGGTACATGGGCCACGAGCGCGGCACGCTCGAGGCGGTCACCAACGCCCGCGCGGCCGCGGTCGCCGCGGGCGCCACCGGCGACCCGGCCAAGATCGGCCAGGCCGAGAACATCCTGTCGCAGAGCCTGCGCAGCCTGTTCGCGGTATCGGAAAACTACCCCGACCTGAAAGCCATCTCGGCCTTCACCAACCTGCAGGAGAACCTGACCGCGACCGAAGACAAGCTCGAGTTCTCGCGCCGCTTCTACAACGGCAACGTGCGCGACTACAACACCAAGCTGCAAACCCTCCCTACATCGCTCATCGGCAGCGCCCTTGGCTTCAAGCCCTTCGGCTTCTTCCAGGCCGACGAGGGTGACCGGGGGGTGCCGCAGGTCAACTTCGGCAACATGCCCTCGGCGGGCCAGACGCCGCCAGCAGCGGGTCAGGGTGGGCCGCCGCCCGCAGGCTCGGCAGGGCCGCCGCCTCAGAGCTAAAGAGCAGCCTCAACCCCGCGACCTCGCCCAGTCGGCCTCAAACCGGGCTGCGTATTGCCGCACGGCCCGCCGATCCCTGGTCTCGATGTCCAGCTCGTGGTTCACTCCAAGGCCGCTGACCGTCCAGTTCGCGGAACCCAGCACAAGCTCGGCGTCGAACAGTCCGATCTTCGCGTGCAGCAGCACGCCTCTCGGCACCGGGTACCAGCGAACCTCGACACCACCCGCCCGCAGCACCGCGAACGCGTGCAGGTTGTAAGCCTGGTTGGGATCCAGGACGACGCGGACCTCGACCCCGCGGTCGTGCGCCAACACCAGCTCCGCGATCAGCGCGGGGTCGGTGAGCGTGTAGACCTCCGCGAGGACGACGTGCATCGCGCCATTCAATGCCCCTTCGATCATCGAGCGGATCTCGGACCCGGGCGCGGTCTGGGCGACAGTCCCCGCAGCCATCGGCAGCGGTGAAGGATGTCCGCCGGCCAACGCCCAGTCCTGGTCGAAAATCCGCGTGAGGCGGGCGACCTCCGCCGCGATCCGCGTTTCGAGCACGTAGTCGTGGTTGCGGTCGCTGTGGCGGCCCCAGTTCATCCCGCCGACCGCGCCCTCGTCGTCCGCCACCAGCAGCTTGACGTGGTCGATCTGGTGGCGAATGTCATCGACCGGGTACGCACGCACTGACACGCCAAGGCCGCTAAGCCGAGCCGCGGCAGCCTGGCTCGGTTTGACCGTTGGGTCGGTGATGACGCGCACCTCGATCCCGACCGCATGATCCGCGCCGAGGGCTTGGACCAGGTCGTCACGACCAAGCTCGTACATCTCGACCATCACCCGGTGCGCGGCGGACGCGATGAGATCCCGCACGAGGGTGAAGATGTCGCCGTCCTCCCAGAGCTGCACGCCGTCCGCGCCGATCGAGCCGGCATGCGCCGCGACTCCGGGGTGTGTCGAAAGGGCCGGGCTCGAGCAGCCAACCAGGGAGAGGAGGAAGAGAAGAAGGCAGACCACTCGAACCACAGCGCGGGCAAAGCTACGCCCGTCAAGTCAGCAAACCAACCCAGCCTGTTAAGGCCGGGAAATCCTAGATCGTCTCCACCCGCATTCCCGGCCGCGCGCCCAGGAGCTTGTCCGCACGTGCCTCGCGCACCCCGACTTCCAGGTAGCCCATGCTCCCGACGTAAACGAAAGCCTCGCCTTGACGCGCGTCGGAATAGGTTTTGGCGGTCGCCACGATGTCGTGATTGTGAATTCGCAGCCGCCGCACTGGCGGTTTGAGGTTGGTCACCAGGTTGCCGAAGCCGTCGGTCCACAGGACGCGGGGTCCGGTGTCTGGTAGACCGATCGGTGGGTCGGTTTTGGGGCCGAGCGAATCCAGTGGCACGCCCGAGGCAAGGGCCGCCGCGGCCGGAGCGAACACGTCTCGGCCTTCGAATGTCGGCGCGCCGTGAGGGCGCGGCGCAAGCTCGTGCACCGCCTGCACCCCGACCTCGTCGATGACGATCGCGAACAGGCCGTTGTCCGGTCCGATGTAAAACCTGCCGCCCGCCTGGACGATCAAGCGCCGGCGCGTCGAACCTACGCCGGGGTCGACCACGGCCAGGTGCACCGATCCGGGGCCGAAGTGCCGCGTCCCCGCAAACAACATGAACGCGCCCGCGAACACATCGAAGCGAGGCACCTCGTGCGACACGTCGACAAGGACTGCCTGAGGACACCCCAGCAGCACCACACCCTTCATCGCGGCGACAAGTGGTGACCCTGAGCCGAAGTCCGACGTGAAGGTGACGATCGGCGGCCCGGTCAGACCGCTACCAGTACCTTGTTTCCTTCCAGGGGTCTGCTTCGTCGTGATAGCCACGTTGCTCCCAGAAACCTAACCGGTTGCGTTCCATGAACTCTAGCCCGCGTAGCCACTTCGCCGACTTCCAGAAATACTTCGAGGGCACAAGAAGACGAAGCGGCCAGCCGTGGTCGGGAGTGAGATCTTCGCCGTTCCAGGCGTAGCAGAGCAGGTTGTCTTCGCCGTCCAGGACGCCCAGCGGCAGAGAGGTCGTGTAGCCGTACTCGCAGTGGGCCATGACGTACTTCGCTTCACGCTTGGGTCTGACCTTTTCGAGGATGTCGCGGATGGGGACCCCGGTCCAGCGATCACCCAGCCGGCTCCATCCGGTGACGCAGTGGATGTCGGCGACGACGTCTTTGGAGGGCAGCGCCCGGAGCTCGCCGTAGTCGAGCCGCAGCGGGTTTTCGACCGCGCCGAAGACGTTGAAATCCCACCTGGCGATGTCGCTCTTGGGCACGGGGCCGAAGTGGAGCAGCGGCCAGCGGTCGGGAGCGGTGAGGGTCTGGCCGGGCGGGATGCGAGCCGGGTCGACGCCCTCAGGAACGCGTTTGCTTTTGAAGAACGAGGCCACGGAGGGCGAGTATAGGAGCGCGGGTATACTCAGCCTCCGGCCGTGCGAGCGTGACTGTGGGCCCGTAGCTCAGCTGGGAGAGCGCGTGAATCGCACTCACGAGGCCAGGGGTTCGAATCCCCTCGGGTCCACCAACCTCCAGGCGATTCCGCACCTTTGGCACCAAACATGCCTATCGCATGAATGACATCACGTGGCGCGCCGCGGTCGTCGCTACATCCGAAGCTGGGCCCTGCCCGAAATCGTGGCGAAAAAGAGGCTGCATGAGCTGCCCGTCCAGATCCCGTAGTGCATAAGCGTGCCCGAGAACTTCCCGTCGGGCAGCAAGCCGCCGTTGACGGCGTAGGTCTGGGTGCACGTTCCATCGCTCACGGACTGGCCCACCAGGGACACTGTGCCGCCTGGGGCAAACTCCCCAATCGCCGTCCTCGCACCGCTTATCAGCACGAAGGAGCCGCCCAGGATTTCCGCGGACGGGTTGAGCTGCGTATGGCAGACGGCGATCACGAAGGTACCGTCTAATGTCCCGTTGGCCAACCCTGCAAACGGGCTGACGCTATCTGGTGCCGGAC
>JBKPDA010000053.1:0-4635 GCA_046727635.1 Actinomycetota bacterium
CGGCGGCGCCGACTCGGCAGCCTCGCGCAGCGGCTGCCGCCGGTCGGGATCGCCGACGACGAACGCCCATCCGATTGCGCCAAGACAGGCGCCGACGAACAACCCAACCCCTGCCCAAACATCCACGAGCGCAGCGAGCACACCCGATACGACGACCAAAAGCCCGCCGCCATAGGCGAGGCGGAATGCATCGCTCTCCGACTTGGGAAGACGCATGGCCTCCTCCTCTGTCAGCAAGGTAGCGCCGCTAGTCGGATACTTCAAACGGCAGCGAGTAGAAGGAGGGGAGAGGAATGTTCACCAGCATCAGGCGCTATCGATTGCGTGGCGCGCCGATGGAAGAGCTGGCCCGCCGAGTGGAAGAGGGCTTCGCCGAGGAGATCACCGCGCAACCCGGCTTCGTGGCGTACGAGTTCGTCGACTGCGGGGATGGCGAGATCTTGACCATCAGCACGTTTGACACGGCGGAGGAAGCCGACGCGTCACGCGAGCTGGCGCAACGCTGGAGCGAAGAGAACCTCGACGACCTCGGGTTCACCCGCATCGAGGCGCTTCGCGGCGAGGTCCTCGTGAGCCGGATCAGCGCGCCCGTCTAAGCGACCAGCGCGCCCTCCTTAGCCTCGCGCTTCGCGAAGTACTCCTCGCCCTCGATGGAGATGCGCGGCATGGTCCGATCGAGCCAGCGCGGCATCCACCAGTTCGCGTCGCCCATCAGCGCCATCACCGCCGGCACCAGCAGGCAGCGCACGATCGTCGCGTCCACCGCGATCGCAACCGAGAGGCCGACCCCAAACTGCTTCACGGTCGGGTCTCCGTTGAGGATGAACGAGCCAAAGACGCACACCATGATCAGCGCCGCCGAGGTGATCACGCGCGCGGTGGCCGCCAGGCCGTCGACGACCGCCTCGTGGTTGTCGTGGGACTGGCGGTAGTGCTCCTGCATCTGGCTCATCAGGAACACCTCGTAGTCCATGGATAAGCCGAAGAGGATCGCGAACATCATCAGGGGCACGAAGCTGACGACCGGCACAGCGCCGGAGAGTCCGACCACGCCGTGGGCGTTTCCGTTCTGGAAGATCCACGTGACCACGCCGAACGCCGCGCCGATCGACACCAGGTTCATGAGCCCCGCCTTGAGCGGAATCGCAATTGAGCGGAACGCCAGCATCAGCAGCAGGAAGGCCAGCCCCACCACGATCCCGATCACGAGCGGCAGCTTGTCGCTGATCACCTCGGCCAGGTCGATGAAGCCGGCGGTGCGGCCGCCCACCTCGGCGTCCATGCTCTTCCCCTTGGTCGCGGCGGGGAGGGTCGAGTCGCGCAGGTGCTTGACCAGGTCCTCGGTCTGCCGCTCCCAGGGCGCGGTGGTGGGCGTGACGGTGTAGATCGCGGCGGTGCCCTGCTTATTCACCAACGGCGCGGTGACTGTGGCCACGCCGGGTTCCTGCTGCATGCTCTTCTGGAGGTCCACCAGTCGCGGGTCGCTGGCGCCCGACTTCGCCGGGCTGTCCAGCCGCACCGAGATGAGGAGTGGGCCCGCTGTGCCGGGCCCGAACCCCTCCGTGAGGAGATCGTTCGCCTGACGTGCGGTGGTGCTCTTGGGCAGCGCGCCGGTGTCGGCCTGCCCGAGGTGGAGGTTGTGCGCCGGGTAGGCGAGTACGGCGAGTATCGCGACGGCGACGACCACGGCCGGAACGGGATGCCGTGCGACGAAGTTCGCCCAGCGGAGCCAGCCGTGCGGGCGGGCGTCGTGCTTCGGCTGGGGCAGCGGCAGCTTCAGCGAGTAGATGTGTCGGCCGACGATCGCCAGCAGCGCCGGCAGCAGCGTGACGGCCGCCAGCACCGCGATCAGGACCGATATCGCGGCCGTATAGCCCAGCGTCGTCACCAGCGGGATGCCCGCGAACACCAGCGAGCAGAGCGCCACGATCACGGTGCCGCCCGCGAACACCACCGCGCCGCCCGACGTGGCGGCGGCCCTCGCGATCGACTCGTTCAGCTCGACGCCGCCGGCCATCTGGGCCTTGTGCCGCGTGACGATGAAGAGGGCGTAGTCGATTCCCACGCCGAGCCCGATCATCGTCGCCAGCGTGGGCGAGATCGTCGGTACGTCCACCACCTGCCCCAGCAGCGCAATGATGCTCAACCCGCTCGCGAGCCCGAGCAGCGCGGTGATGATCGGCAGCCCCATCGCCACCACCGTCCCGAAGGTGATCAGCAGGACGATCACCGCCGCCGTGATGCCCACGGCCTCGCTGCCGTGGGTGCTCGGCTTCGACACCTTCTGTCCGAGGTAGCCGCCCGTTGCCACCTTTAGGCCGGCGTCGCGGGCCGGGGACTCGGCATCGACGATGTCGTGCGCCTGGTCCACCGTGAGCTGGCTGGGGCTCGCCTTGAGGGTCAGCGAGATGTAGCCGATGCGGCCGTCCTTGGAGAGGAATGCCTTGCCCGCGTCAGACAGCGGGCTCACCGCGCTGGACACCTCGGGGTTCTTCTCGAGCGACTTCACGGTCGCGTCGACAGCGCCCGAGTACTTCTGGTCGGTGAGCTTCGCGCCGGCGGGCGCCTGCATCACAACCGGGTTGGTGCCGTTGGCCTGTGCCGGGAAGCGCTTGGTAAGCAGGTCGGTGGCGTTCTGGGAGCCGGTGCCGGGCAGCGTGAGGTTGTCGCTCGTCTCGGACCCGACGTGCTTCGCGAACAGCACAAGCGCGGCCACCGCAACCACCCACACTGCCAGGACGACGTAGCGCCAGCGGATGCATCTGCGGCCAAGCCAATACAGCGGAGCGGCTATCGCAGCTCTCCAGACTTCGGCGGCCTCCCCGCCATGCGGTCCGGGCGAACAGTAGAGCCGGGGGGGTCACGCCGCAACTGGCGTATCGATGCTTGCCTCGCCTGCCTGTACAGGCTCAGCGGCCAATCTTTGGCCACTCGTATAGGGCGACGGGCCCCCTGGCGGGGCACGATTATCGGCAGGATGACCTCCGAACGTGCCTCGGCATACCGGCGGGTGCTCGACACGATCGCCGAGCTCGGCCCGAGCAAGCTGCTCCCGAGCGAGCAGGAGCGCATTCGCGAGGCCGCCGACCATCTGATCTTCACTCCCGGGCTCGTCCTCGACGAGGCCGCAGCCCAGGTGCTGAACGAGATCGAGACGCTCTGCCGCGAGCTCGTGGAGAGCGGCCGCTGGGAGCTCGAGCGCGCGATGCGCCTGGCCGACGACGTCTGCTCCTGTGGCCCGTCGTTCGTGCCTGAGCAGATGGTGGCCTAGCCGCGGCGTCCCACTGCGAGTAGCGCGACTCCCGGGAACCTCAGCCCGCTCGGCGTCTCGTAGGGGTGGGTGGCGTCCTTCAGGCGCCCGCGGATGCCGTCGACCGCCTCTGCGGGAAGCGACTCGAGGATCTTGGCCAGCGGGCCGGCCAGCGCGGACGTCCTGGTCCACCACTCGCCGAAGGAGCCGGCGGACAAGGGCACGTCCTCCTCGCTGACGGTCACACCGCTGAACCCCGCGTCGGACAGCAGCCGCTCGACCAGCTCGCCATCGCCGAGGGCGAACGGGCCGGGGATGCCGGGCGGCGGCAGCGGCGCGCCGAGCTGATCGCCGACCGCGTCGAAGACCACGCCGAGCCAGGGGTTGCGCTCGCGAGGGCCCCACACCGCGAGCGCCACGCGCCCGCCCGGACGCAGCACACGCGCGACCTCGCGCGCCGCCTGAGCCGGGTCGAGGGCGAACATGAGGCCCTCGCGGCAGAGGACGACGTCGTAGGAGTCGTCGGGCTGGTCGATCTGCTCGACGTCGAGCACCAGCGTGCTCACGTTGCGGGCGCCCGCGGCGGCGGCGCGCCGCTCGGCGATGGCGGTCATCTCGGGCACGACGTCGGACAGCACGACCTCGCCGTCCGGACCGACGCGCTCCGCCGCCGCGATGCCAAGACCGCCCGGGCCGCACGCCAGCTCGAGCACGCGATCGCCGGGCCGGAGGCTGGCCAGGTCGAGCATCCGTTCCGTCACTGCCGCGCCGCGGGCGTCCGCGTAGTCGGCGTGCTCGCCCCACCCGCCTGCCACGGCAGCCCACATTCCGTGGAGCCGCTGCCGGACCTCGTCCGGCCCTGTCTGGACGATGCTGCTGGTTTCCATCTCATCCTCCTCAGACAATTGGATACATTCAGCAAGTAATGAATTCTGTGCCAGAATACCCAAATGGCTGACGCAGTCAAGGCCAAGCGCCGCTACGACTCCCCGCGCCGCCGCGAGCAGGCTGCCGCCACGCGGCGAGAGATCCTCGAAGCCGCGCAGCGTCTGTTCGAGCGGGACGGCTATGCGGCCACGCCGATGTCGGCGATAGCGGCCGAGGCGGGTGTGGCGCTCAAGACGGTCTACGTGGCCTTCGAGACCAAGAGCGGCCTGCTGCGCGCGCTGTGGCATCTGCTGCTGCGCGGCGACGAGGCCGACATCCCGATCGGCGACCGCCGCTGGTACCGCGAGATCCTCGATGAGCCCGATCCCGAGCGCGCGCTGCGCCTCGGCGCGCACAACTCGCGCCTCGTGAAGGAGCGGGCGGGCGCGGTCATGGCGGTGATCCGCAGCGCGGCGCCAACGGACCCCGACATCGAGGCGCTATGGAGCCGGATCCAG
>JBKPDA010000054.1:0-12224 GCA_046727635.1 Actinomycetota bacterium
CCGCCACCTCGACCTATCGCGCCGTGGACGCGGCGGGGGCCAGCCCGCCGGTGCAGGTCGTAGTGGTGGACCGCACGGTCACGCTGCGGGCGGGCCGCGGCGGTGCGGCACGCGTGAGCGTCACACCGGCCGATCCGGGCGCGCGCGTGGTGCTGCAGGTGTGGCTGCGCGAGCGGTTCGGATGGTTCCCGGTGGCGCAGCGCAAGCTCAACCGCCACTCGCGCGCGGAGTTCCCGTCGCGCTACGCGGGTCGCCGCGCGCGGGCCGTGCTCGTGCTCCCCGACGGCTACACGTCGTCGGCGATGAGCGCGCCGGTACGGTTACGCCAGTAATGGCCGGCATCGGCGTCATCGGAGCCGGCGTGGCGGGGTTGCACCTCGGGCTCCTGCTGCGCGAGCACGACGTGCCGGTGACGATCTACACCGACCGCTCCGCCGAGCAGGTGGCGAACGGCCGGCTGCCCAACACGGTGAGCCACCACCATCACACCCTCGAGCGCGAGAGGGCGCTCGGGGTGCACCACTGGGACGCGGCCGAGTACGGCTACGTTTGCCACCACCACGGCATCGTCGGCGGCCCGGAGGAGCTGCGCTTCCGCGGTGACTACCTACACCGCTCGTCGATCATCGACTACCGGCTCTATCTCCCGCGGCTGATGGCCGACTACGAGGAGCGCGGCGGGCGGCTAGAGGTCCGACCGCTGCGCCCCGAGGACGTCGAGCGGATGAGCCAGGACCACGACCTGATGGTCGTGGCGGCCGGGCGCGGCGCGTTCGGCGCGATGTTCGGCGTCCGCGCGGAGAAGTCCCCGTACCACAAGCCGCAGCGGCGTCTGTCGGCCGGCATCTACCACGGGGTGGCCTACTCGGAGCCGAAGGGGGTTGGCGTGCACGTGTCGCTCGGCCACGGCGAGCTGCTCGAGCTGCCGATCTACTCACGCGAGGGGTTCGCCACCGCTCTGCTGTTCGAGGGCATCCCGGGCCAGGACCTCGAGCCGCTCGCCGACCTCCGCTACGAGGACGACCGGGAGCTGTTCGACCGCACGGTGCTCGCCAAGCTCGAGCGCCACTTCCCGCTCTGCGCCGAGCGCGTGGACCGCAGCGAGTTCGGGCTGCAGGGCCCGAGCGACATCCTGCAGGGCGCGCTCACCCCGGTGGTTCGCAACGACTACGTGCGGCTCGCGAACGGCAGATACGCGATCGCGGCCGGCGACGTGCACTGCCTCGTAGACCCGGTGAACGGCCAGGGCGCGAATTCGGCCTCGTACTCGGCGTGGATGCTGGGTCAGGCGATCGTGGAGGACTACGCGTTCGACGAGCGCTTCTGCAGGCGGGTGGCGGCCGAGCGCGAGCGGTTCGTGCTCGCGATCTCCGACTGGACGAACCTGATCCTCAACGCCCCGCCATACGTGCTCGAGCTGATGGAGGAGATGTCGCGCACCAAGTCCCTCTGCGACGAGTATGCGCGCAACTTCAACCACCCGGACCGCCAGTGGGACGCGCTGGCGACGCCCGAGCGTGTGGCGGGGTTCATCGCCCGGCACCCGGGCGATCGCGGCGGACTAGACCTCCCAGCCGCCGTCTGAAGCGCTGCGCGCCGCCAGCAGCACGCCGTCGAGCTGACGCAAGGCGCCGGGCAGGCGAGTGGCCAGCTCGCGGCCCGCTTCGGTCAAGCCCACCATGCGGCTGGTGCGCACGAACAGCGGCACGCCGAGCTTGTCCTCCAGCGCCCGGATGCGGCGGCTGAGAGTGGACGCGGTGACCCCGAGCCGCTCCGCGGCGTGGCCGTAGTGCAGCTCCTCTGAGAGGGCCTCGAACGAGCGGAGCTCCAGCAGCTCGACCACGACGGAATCGTACATCGTTGCGTTTTGCGCAACGCAAGAAGTCGGCTCGCGCCGTTGATCCGCGCCCGAGCGCCGCTTAGCGTGCTGCCCAGTTCGAGGAGTGGAGGTGGAGGGATGCTCGCCGCAAGGCTGCACGAGTATGGCAAGCCGTTTCAGCTCGACCAGGTGCCCGACCCCGAGCCGGGGCCGGGCGAGGTGCGTGTCCGGATCGGCGGCGCGGGCGCCTGCCACTCGGACATACACATCCGGCACGGGGAGATTCCCGGCCTGCCGCCGATGCCGCGCATCCTGGGGCACGAGAACGCCGGCTGGGTGGATGCGCTCGGGCCCGGCGCGACGGGCTTCGAGCCGGGCGAGCCGGTGGTGGTCTATGGCGGCTGGGGCTGCGGCCAGTGCCGCTTCTGCCTCGGCGGCCAGGAGCAGATGTGCGACACGCTGGCCTGGGGCGGACTCGGTCCGTCGGGCGGCTACGCGGAGTACCTCGTGGTGCCGGGCACGCGACACCTCGTGCGCATCGGCGACCTCGATCCCACCGCGGCAGCGCCGCTCACCGACGCCGGGCTCACGCCGTACCGCGCCGTGCGGAAGGTCGAGCCGAGCCTGATTGCCGGCAGCTCGGCATTCCTGATCGGCGCGGGCGGGCTCGGTCAGATGGCAGTGCAGCTCGTGAAGCTGCTCACTCCCGCGAGGGCGATCGTGGCCGACATCTCGGCCGAGAAGCGCCAGGCGGCGCTCGACCTCGGTGCGGACGCGGCCGTGGACCCCGCCGACGGCGACGCGGTCGAGCAGATCATGGAAGCCACCGGCGGCGAGGGCGCCGCCGCGGTGCTCGACCTTGTGGGCACCGACGAGACACTGGCGCTGGCCGGTGCGTCGATCGGCCGCCAGTCCACTGTCGTGGTCGTCGGGCTGGCGGGCGGCAGCGTGCCGTTCGGCTTCTTCACCTGGCCACCCGAGGCCGTGCTCACCAGCAGCAACTGGGGCAGCCGCAACGAGCTGCAGGAGGTGGTGGCGCTCGCGCGGGCGGGGGTCATCCAGGTGCGCGTGGAGCGCTCTCCACTCGAGCAGATCAACGACGTGTTTGCGCGACTCGAGCAGGGTCAGATCGGCGGGCGGGCGGTGCTCGTCCCAGGCATGAACGGCGGAAAGGAACTGACATGACTCACGAGACATCCACACGGCTCGGCGTGGAGGTGGCGACCAGCTCACCGCGCGGGCTGGCGTCCAACGCGGTGCTCGTCACCGGCGAGCGCGAGGCGGTACTCATCGACACCGCGTTCCTGCTGCCCGACACCCAGCCGATCATCGACATGGTGAAGGCGTCGGGCAAGAAACTGACCACCGTGCTCGTCTCGCACGCGCACCCCGATCACTACTTCGGCATTGACCTCGTGCGGGAGGCGTTCCCCGGCGTGGAGGTCTACGCCCGCCGCCCGGTGATCGAGCAGATGTCGGAGTTCAAGGCCAAGATCATCCACTGGCAGGAGCTCTTCGCCGGCGATGTGCCGCACGCGCTGGAGCTGCCCACGCAGATCGACGCGACCACCGTGGCTCTCGAGGACAAGACCATCGAGCTGATCGACCTCTACATGATCGAGAGCCTGTTCGCGACCGCGTTCTACCTGCCCGACGAGAAGACGCTTGTCGCCGCGGACCTGGTCTACGCGGGCGCGCACCACTACATGTCCGACGTCGGCGATCCCGACGCCTGGATCGGCGAGCTCGAGCGCGTGCGCGACCGCTACGAAATCGAGCGCGTGATCCCGGGTCACGGGGCGGCCGGCGGGCCGGAGCTGATCGAGGCGAGCATCCAGTACTTGCGCGATTGGAAGGAGGTCGCGCAGCCGGGCGTGCGCGGCGTGGAGATCGCGCGCCAGATGATGGAGCGCTACCCGGACTACGATCTGGCCCTGCTGCTCTGGCTCACGCGCGGGCCCGGATTCGGGCTTGCTGGCGCAGCGGAACTCCGGGTGCCGCCGGAACTCCTTGGAGGCTGAGCGTTTCGCCCGAGGGCCGGTTATTCTCGGCTCTCCAGACCCGCAGTTCCGAGGAGAAGAGGGGGACGCATTGGCCACGTCTGCACCCGTTGGGTCGTTTCCGAGTCCGTACTCGATCGAGACCCCGCCGGGCTGTGAGGGCTGGGAGGAGATGTACCCCTACCACGCCTTCTTCGCCGAGGCGCGCCGCGAGAAGGACGAGAACCGCTTCTGGTTCTGGAACTCGATGCACTTCCCCGTGCCGATGCCGGCGTTCGACGTGGCCTGTATCGACAGCCCGTACCAGGCGGTGGGCGCGTGGCAGAACCGCGTGTTCGCGGTGCCGCCCGCGATGGGCATCGACTACCGCGTGGTGAACGGCTACATCTACATCTCCGGCAACCCGGTCACCGACCCGGAGAAGATGGCCGAGCGCGCCGAGTTCTTCCAGAAGCGCGCCGGCTACTACTTCGAGAACTGGGCTGAGCTGTACGCCAAGTGGCGCGAGCGGGTGCAGGCGCTGATCGACGAGGTGACGAACCTGCGCGTACCGGACCTGCCGGAGTACGAGCCCGACGAGGTGATGTACGAGGACGGGCGCAACACGGCGTTCATCGACCTGCTCGACTCTTACCAGCGCACGCTGCGCCTCGGCGACCTGATGTGGCAGCGGCACTTCGAGTTCCTGCTCCTGGGCTACGGGGCGTACGCCACGTTCGCCGACCTCTGCAAGGCCAACCTGCCGGACATCCCGGACCAGCACATCGCGCAGATGGTCGCGGGCATCGACGTGCTGCTCTTCAAGCCGGACGCGGAGCTGCGGCGGCTGGCGCGGCTGGCGATCGACACCGGCGTGGACTCGGCGTTCGTCGAGGGGCGCACGCCCGACGAGATCGACGCTGAGCTGGAGCAGAGCGAGGCGGGACGGGCCTGGCTCGCCGACCTGGCCGAGGTGAAGGACCCGTGGTTCAACATGGCCACCGGCGACGGGCTCTACCACTACTACAAGAGCTGGCTTGACGACCCGAGCATCCCGTACGCGGCGCTGATCGGGCACATGAACGCCCTCAAGGCGGGCGAGCGGATCGACCGGCCCACGGAGGAGATCCAGCGCGAGCGCGACCGCCTGGCCGAGGAGTACCGCTCTCTGCTCGAGCCCGAGGTGCAGCCGGGCTTCGACGAGCTGCTCGGCCTCTCGCGCACGGTGTTCCCGTACGTGGAGGAGCACAAGTTCTTCTGCGACTACTGGTTCCTCACGCGCTGGTGGAACAAGCTGCGCGAGTTCGGCGCGCTGCTCGTCAAGCACGGCTTCCTCGAGCAGACGGACGACATGTTCATGCTTGGCCGCCACGAGGTCGCGTCGGCTCTGGACGAACTGGTGCTCGCGTGGGCGTCAGGCGGCGACCCGCTCGGCCCGCACCACTGGCCGCCGATCGTGAGGAGGCGCAGGGAGCTGCTCGCGAAGCTGGCCGACTGGACGCCGCCGCCGGCCCTCGGCGTGACCCCCGAGGCCGTCACCGACCCGATGACGATCATGCTCTGGGGCGTCACCACTCAGCGCGTGCAGGAGTGGGCGCGGCAGACCGAGGGCGGGGACGAGCTCGTTGGCGCCGCGGCGTCGCCCGGAACGGTGGAGGGCCCGGCTCGCGTGGTGAAGACCGTGGATCAGATCGCCGACGTGCGCGAGGGCGAGATCCTCGTCTGCACGATCACCTCGCCCGCCTGGGCGCCGATCTTCTCCAAGATCAAGGCCGCCGTTACCGACATCGGCGGCGTGATGTCGCACGCCGCGATCGTGTGCCGCGAGTACGGCATGCCCGCTGTGGTGGGCACCGGTCGCGCCACATCGACGATCCGCACCGGACAGATGGTTCGGGTGGACGGCACTTCCGGCGTCGTCACGATCCTCGGCGGGTGAGCCTCGGCGAGCACACCCGACCGCTTGCCGAGCTTCGGCAGGCGGACGCTGCCACGTTCGGCGGCAAGAGCGCGAGCCTCGGCGACCTGATCGCCGCTGAGATCCCGGTGCCGCCCGGGTTCGCACTGGGGACGAGCGCGTTCCAGCTCTTCCTCGACGAGGCGGGGCTCCGCCCGCGCGTCGAGTCGGCGCTCGCCGGTCTCGATCCGGGTGACGTCGCGCGCGTGGCGGCGGTGTCGCACGCGCTGGGTGAGGAGATGCGCTCGGCGCCGGTGCCGGACGCCGTGCGCGAGGAGGTGGTGGCCCGTTACGTGGAGCTCGGGGCGGACGCACCTGTGGCGGTCCGCTCGAGCGCGCTCGGCGAGGACAGCCAGGACGCCACGTTCGCCGGCCAGCAGGAGACCTACCTCTGGGTCCGTGGCGCCGAGGGCATCTGCGACGCCGTGCGCGACTGTTGGGTAAGCCTCTACAGCCCCGAGGCGCTGACCTACCGCGCGCGCCTGGGCGACGACGCCGCGCCCGCTATGGGCGTCACGGTGCAGCTGATGGTGGACGCCGCGGTGTCGGGCGTGATGTTCACCTGCAACCCCGTGACCGGCGACCCGAGCATGATGGCGATCAACGCCAGCTGGGGCCTCGGCCTGGCCGTGGTGGGCGGCGAGGTGACCCCGGACGACTTCCTCGTGAGCAAGGTCACTCGCGAGGTTGTCAAGCAGACCGTGAGCTCCAAGGAGGTGGAGTACGTGCCCGGGCCGCACGGCCGGGGCGCGGTGCGCCGGGAGGTGGACGCTGCCCGTCGCGACGTGCCGTCGCTGGACGCCGAGCGCCTCGTGTCACTTGTGGACGTTGGGCGCCGCGTGGAGCGCCACTTCGGCTCCCGGCAGGACATCGAGTGGGCGATCAATGGGGACGGCCAGTTGTTCGTGGTGCAGTCGCGGCCGGTGACCGCCGCGGCGAAGCCGCAGGAGACGGCAAAGCCCGCCTCGGCGATCGCGATGGTGATGAGCAAGTTCGGCGCGGAGCGCAGTGCTTAGCGACGACGACGTCAGGGAGGTCCTGCGGCTGATCGATGAGTCAGAGCTCGATGAGCTGCTCATTGAGACCGCTGATTTCAAGCTGCATGTGCTGCGCGGAGTACGGAGTACGGAGTACGGAGTACGGGAAACGGCTCAGACTCCTCCCGTACCTCCGTCCTCCGTACCTCCGTCCTCCCCCAACGGGCTTGCGATCAACGCTCCAATGCTCGGGACCTTTTATCGCGCCGAAGCCCCGGGCGCGACTCCCTTTGTCGATGTGGGCGCGCGCGTCGAGCCGGACACGATCGTCTGCCTCATCGAGGTCATGAAGATGATGAACTCGGTCCCGGCCGGGGTGTCCGGCACGATCGCCGAGATCTGTGCCCAAAACGGCGAGCTGGTGGAGTACGGCGAGCCGCTGTTCAGGGTCGAGCCGGACGCATGAGCATCGCCCGGGTGTTCGTCGCAAACCGGGGTGAGATCGCGGTGCGGATCGTGCGCGCGTGCCGCAAGCTGGGGCTCGAGGCGGTGGTGGGCGCGTCGGAGCCCGACATGGACGGGATGGCCGCGCAACTCGCCGACCGCGTGGTATGCATCGGTCCCGGTCCGGCGAGCGAGAGCTACCTGCGCCACGACACGATCGTCCAGGCGGCGCTCGGCACCGGCTGTGACGCGATCCATCCGGGGTATGGCTTCCTCGCCGAGAACCCGCTGCTCGCGGCTGTCGCGCGCGACAACGGGCTCGCGTTCGTGGGGCCTCCCGCCGAGGTGATCGAGCTGGCCGGCGACAAGCTGCGGGCACGCGCCGAGGCCACGCGCGCCGCCCTCCCGGTTGTGCCGGGCGGCGAGGTGACGACCCTCGAGGAGGCTCAGCTGTTCGGCGAGAAGGCCGGCTACCCGGTGCTTCTCAAGGCTGCGGGCGGGGGCGGCGGTCGCGGCATCAAGCTGGCCGGCGACGCAGACCAGCTCACCACGCTGTTTGGCCTGGCGGTGGCCGAGGCTCGCTCCGCGTTCGGCGACGAGCGCCTCTATGTCGAGCGCTTCGTCCACTCCGCACGGCACGTGGAGGTGCAGGTGGCGGCGGACGAGCACGGCTCGGTGATTCACCTGGGCGATCGCGACTGCTCGGTGCAGCGTCGCTACCAGAAGCTCGTCGAGGAGGCGCCCGCCCCCTTCCTGCCGGATCACGTCCACGACGATCTACGCGCGGAAGCGGTCGCGCTCGCGCGCGCCATCGGCTATCGCAACCTCGGAACGGTGGAGTTCGTGGTGGACGCCGAGCAGGGCGAGTTCTTCTTCCTCGAGGTCAACTGCCGCATCCAGGTGGAGCATCCGGTGACCGAGGCCGTGACGCTTTGCGACCTCGTGGCGGAGCAGCTCACGATCGCCGACGGCCAGCCGCTCAGCCTCAGGCAGGAGGAGGTCGTCCTCGAGGGCCACGCGATCGAGTGCCGCCTGACGGCCGAGGACGTGTCGAACAACTTCATGCCCAGCCCCGGCACGTTGTCGCGGTTCGCAGTCCCCCAGCTGCCGGGACTGCGAGTGGACACGCACTGCCACGACGGAGCGCGGATCCCGCCCTACTACGACTCGCTGATGGCGAAGCTGATCGCTCGCGGAAACGATCGCGAGGCCGCGATCGGCGTGCTGCTCGAGGCGCTCGAGGGCGTCGAGGCGGAGGGCGTCGAGACGAACCGCTCGCTGCTCGCCAGCGTCCTCGCCCACGACGACTTCGCGCGGGGCGCGATCACCACCCGCTGGCTCGAGGAGGCGATGGTGGCGTGAGCCGCCTGGTGGACATCCTCGACACCACAACCCGTGACGGGAACCAGAGCCTCTGGAGCGCCACCGGACTGACCACGCCGGACGTGCTGTCGATCGCGCCGACGATGGACCGCGTGGGCTTCCACGCTCTCGACTTCACGTCGAGCACGCACATGGCTGTGTCGGTGCGCTTCCACCAGGAGGACCCGTGGGAGCGGCTGCGGCTCGTGAGCGCGGCGATGCCGAACACGCCGCTCAGCATGATCACCACGGGCATGCGCTTCATCGCCTGGGTGCCCGCCGACGAGGAGTTCATGGCACTCGTGTTCCGCTGCGTGGTGCGCAATGGGATCCGCCGCCTCCAGATCGTCGATCCGGCCAACGAGCCGGAGCGGCTGATCCGGCTCGCGCGCGTGGCAAAGGAGGCGGGCGTCGACGAGGTGGTAATCGGGCTCACCTACTCGATCAGCCCCGTGCATACGCACGAGTACTACGCGCAGCGGGCGGCAGCGGTGGCCGATTGCGCCGACATGGATCGCCTGTATCTGAAGGATCCCGGCGGGCTGCTGACCACCGATGCGGTCAGCGACCTCGCCCCTCCCCTGCTGCAAGCCGCCGGCGAGCGCACGCTCGAGCTGCACAGCCACTGCACGATCGGCCTGGCACCGCTGATGTACATGGCAGGTCTGCGAGCCGGGTTCCAGGTGCTGCACACGGCGGTCGCTCCGGTCGCGCGGGGCACGTCGAACCCGGCTTGCGAGTCGACGATCCGCAACCTCGAGGCCGAGGGCTTCTCGCATCGCCTGGACATGGAGGCGCTCGGCGCCGTGTCCGAGCACTTCCGTGCGCTGGCGCTCGACAAGGGCCTGCCGATCGGCGCCGCCCAGGAGTTCGACTCCGCCTACTACCACCACCAGCTGCCCGGCGGGATGGTGACCACCACGCGGCGGATGCTCGACGAGCTGCGGCGGCCGGAGCTGTTCGACCGGACGCTGGAGGAGATCGTGCGCGTACGGGCGGAGATGGGCTACCCGATCGTGGTCACGCCCGTGTCGCAGCTGATGGTCACGCAGGCGGTAATGAACGTGGTGGACGGCGAGCGCTGGCGCACCGTGTCGGACGAGACCGTGCGGTACTTCCACGGCCACTACGCGGCTGAGGCCGCTCCGCCCGATCAAGACATCAAGGATCTCGTGCTGTCGCGCCCGCGCGCGAAGGACCTCGAGCACGTGGAGCCGCTCAGCCTCGAGGCCGCTCAAGAGAAGTTCGGCACGCGGATCTCTGACGAGGAGCTGCTGCTGCGCGCCACGATGCCGGCCGAGCAGGTGGACGCGATGCTGCGGTCGCCGCCGGCGGGCGAGCGGCCGACCTCGTTCGTCCGCCCTGGGCGCTCGCCGGTGGTGCGCCTGCTTCAGGAGGTGTCGAAGCGAAACTCGATTACCTACATGCGCCTCGAGAAGGGCGACGACGTGGTGGTGTGGCGCCGTGCGTCTTGACGACGTCCGTGGCTTCGTGTTCGACGTGGACGGGACGCTGGTGCACCGGGCGGGCGATACGGCGCACGTGGCGCCCGGCGCGCGCGAGGTGCTCGAGCGGATCCTCTCGTCTGGCCGATCGTTCGTGCTGTTCACGAACGGAAGCCACGTGCCGCCCGAGGGGTTCGCGTCCGGGCTGCGCGACGTGGGCCTGCCGGTGGAGGACGATCAGATGCTCACGCCACTGCGGAGCGTCCTTTACTACCTGTCGCGCGGGCACGCCGATGCTCAGGTGCGGCTGTTCGGCACGGCTCCCGTGAAGGAGTACATGGCGCGGCAGGGCGTGCGGCTCGTCGAGGGTGCGGAGGCCGAGAGCGCGGACGTGGTGTTCGTCGCGCACGTGGACGAGGTCTCGCTCGAGGAGCTCGAGCACGCGGCGCGCGCGGTGATGGCCGGGGCGAAGCTGCTCACGGGCAGCTACGTGCCCGCCTACGCGGGGGCGAACGGCCCGATTCTGAGCCGCGGCGCGATGGTCACCGCGGCGATCGCGAAGGCCTCGTCCGTACGGCCGACGATCGTGGGCAAGCCCTCGAAGGCGGCGGTGGCGGTGATCGACGAGCGGCTCGGGCTGCCCGGCTCTGACATCGCGGTGATCGGCGACGACGTGGGCATGGACATCGCCCTGGGGCACATGGGCGGCTCGCGCACCGTGCTGGTGCGCAGCGGCATCGATGGCGCGATCGACCTCGACCGCGTGCCCGAGCGGCGACGCCCCCACGCGGTGGTGGGGAGCGTCGCCGAGGTGCTCGAGCTGTTGTAGGCCTAGGTCGCGGCGAACGTTACGGCCAGTGTGGTGGTGACGAACTGGGGCACGATGCAGCGGTGGATCTTGATGCGGACCCGGTGACGGTGTCCATCCTTGCCGCGCTTCAAGACGCCGCGCGTGACGTCGCCGCAGTACTTGCCAGGGCCGAACGGGGCGATGGTGCCGTAGGCGCCGCCGTAGATGAAGGGCGAGCTCGTCACGTTCTCGTCCACCGATTGGATGGCGCCGAGAGTGAGCCCGGACGAGCTGGCCAACGACGTGGCCTCCTCGCGCGCGTCCTGAATGGCGGCGGGAATTGACGCCTTGTGAGCGGCCTCGACGGCCTCGTTGATCGAGTCGTTGTCCTTCGGGTCCTTCGGAGCCACCTTCTCCTGCGAGGTGCCCACCGCCGTGATCGTCTGGTCGGCGATGGCCACCGACGCAAGCGCGAGTGACCCGAGCACCATCAACGCAACAACGCCCGCCTTGGCCGTATACGCGCCAAGATGCTCAGGGCAATGAGAAAGTTGCGGTCAGTCCTGCCGCTAATGCGTGGGCGACCCGTCGTACGCGGCGCCGACGAAGCGCATGAACACATCCGAGATGCCGGGCCCGTTGCTCTCCCCGAAGACGCCCGTCGCGAAGCTCGTGAACGCAACATAGTTCCCGCGCGAGCTGATGCTCGGGCTCACGCTCGGGTCGTTGAAGGTGTACATCGGCTCATGCCACTGGGGGTCGCCGCTAACTGACACTGATCTCCCGTATCCGTCGGACCTCAAGTACCAGCGGTAGACGAGCGGTACGTGGTAGTCGGGGTACGGGGCCGGCTCCTCGAACACCACTGCCTGGCCGGCTCGGGATATGGCCGGGTTCTGTGCAGGGCCGCTGCCGACCCTGAGTGGGCTGACAACGATCATCTCCCGGTGCGCCAGTCGATGCGGCCCCCGAAGGGTGCGGCGGAAGACGTCGCTGACCGGGCCGTTGGCGTACTGCTGGCCGATGCAGTCGTATTCGGCGCACAGGTCGGTGGCCGTCGACTGGAAGGCGACGTGGTTGCCGTGGTCGTCCACCGCGGGATTCGTGCTCGTGCCATTGCCGGGGGCGCCAGTGGGCGTGTCGCTGACAAGTGTGGGGCCACCGAGGCGCGTTAGGGAGCCCCGGCGTGTGCGGGTCACGTGTTGCAGGTACACCTGGCCGCCGCTGTCGTATGCCACACCGCCGCCGTCGGTCTGCTGGTCCGGGTTCTCCCCTCGGGCTATGTGGAGCAGCTGCCCGGAGTGGAGGTCCCGCAACAGCACCCAGCCGCCGGCCCGATACGCCACGGTGAGGCAATGCCCGTCGATCGACGCATCCGACGCGTCACTTGATCCAGCGCTAACCAGCGACGTGGCGTGCTTGCGCAGGTCGCGGACGTACACGCTGCTCCA
>JBKPDA010000055.1:0-7389 GCA_046727635.1 Actinomycetota bacterium
CAATGGGACGACGTATTTCAGCCGCGCTGGAAGCGTTAACGATCGCTAGCAGGGGAGGTACGGAGTACGGAGGTACGGAGTACGGATTAGCTGTTCTCCGTACCTCCGTACTTCTGTACCTCCGTACTTCCATAATCTGGCCGGCGTGACGCGCCTCAGCCACTACTTCCTACCCACCCTCAAAGAGGCTCCAGCCGAGGCTGAAGCCGTTTCCCACAAGCTCCTGGTGCGCGCCGGCCTCGCCCGGCAGCTCGGGGCTGGCATGTGGACGTTTCTGCCCGCGGGCTGGCGGGCTCATCGGAAGGCCGAGCAGATCGTGCGGGAGGAGCTCGATGCGATCGGGGCGCAGGAGATGCTCATGCCCGTGCTCCAGCCCGCGGAGCTGTGGAAGAAGAGCGGGCGCTACTGGATCGAGGAGCTGTTCAAGCTGAAGGACCGTCGCGAGGCCGAGCTCGTGCTCGCGATGACGCATGAGGAGGCCGTGACGTACCACGTGTCCCGCGAGGTGCGCTCCTACCGCGACCTTCCGTTCAGCCTCTACCACTTCCAGACCAAGGAGCGGGATGAGCCGCGGCCGCGCGCCGGGATCTTGCGCACGCGCGAGTTCATCATGAAGGACGCCTACACCTTCGACCGCGACGAGGAGGGGCTGGCGGCGCACTACGACCGCTACATCGAGGCCTACGACAAGATCTTCGACCGCACCGGCCTCGAGTGGTACCGGGTGGAGTCGGACGTGGGGATGATGGGCGGTCTCGGCGCCCACGAGTACATGGCGCCCTGCGCTGCGGGGGAGAACGACGTCGCTTTGAGCGACTCCGGCTACGCGGCGAACATGGAGATCGCAAGCGCCACCCCACAGCCGGTGAACGGCCTGCCGGAGGCGCTCGACGCGCCCGAGCCGGTGGAGACACCAGGCGCGACGACGATCGAGGGGCTGACCAAGTTCCTCGGCATTCCCGCCGGGGCCACGATCAAGGCGTTCCCGACGATCGTTGACGGCAAGGGGCCGGTGCTCGTGGTCATCCGCGGAGACCACCGTCTGAACGAGTTCAAGCTGCAGAACGCGATGGGCGCTGTCGCGCGGCCCGCGACCGAGGAGGAAGTGCGGGACGTCTTCGGCGCCGTGGGCGGCTTCATCGGGCCTGTCGGGGCTCGTGTCGAGGTGGTGGCCGACGAGGCGCTGCGCGGGCTCCACGGCCTCGTGGCGGGAGGAAACGAGCCGGACATCCATCTGCGAGGCGTGGAGCCTGGTCGCGACTTCAATCCGACCTGGGCGGACGTCCGTGCCGTCGAGGCGGGCGACACCGTCAACGGTGCCGTAATCCGCATCGAGCCCGCCATTGAGGTCGGCAACATCTTCAAGCTCGGCACGCGCTACTCGGAGCCGCTCGGCGCCACCTACCTCGACGAGCAGGGCGTGGAGCACGCGATCTGGATGGGCTCGTACGGCATCGGGCCGGCGCGCATAGTGGCCGCGGCGGTTGAGCAGTTCGCGGACGAGGCCGGCATCTCGTGGCCGCGCGCCCTGGCGCCCTGGGAGGTAGAGCTGGTCACGCTCGGCAAGGAGGGCGAGGAGGCGCGCGAGATCTCAGACCGCCTGTACGACGAGCTCCGAGCGGAGGGGCTCGACGTGCTCTACGACGACCGCGACCCCTCTCCCGGCGAGAAGTTCGCCGACGCCGAGCTGCTCGGCTGCCCGCTGCGGCTCACCGTGGGCAAGCGCAGCGTGGAGGCCGGCGAGGTGGAGGTGCAGATACGCCGTGGGAGAGAGAAGAGATCGCTGCCGCTGGGCGGTGCGGCAGCCGCCGCCGCGGAGCTGTGGCGCGACCTCGCCTGACCCGTAAGCGCCTCGTCGGGCTCGACCGCTCCGGCCCGCCTCCGCCCGAGACGCTGTCCGGAGCGCCCCTCCATCCGTTGACTCTGCCGAACCTGATCGGCTTTATCCGGCTCGGCCTGATCCCCGTGTTCCTGGTGCTGGCGCTGAGCTCGGGCGACGGCCGCGACGCCGCCGCGAGCGCCACGTACGCGGTGATCGGCGGCAGCGACTACCTCGACGGGATCACCGCCCGGATCACCGGCCAGTACAGCCGCCTGGGCACGTTGCTCGACCCCCTGGTGGACCGCCTGCTCGTGCTCGCGGGCGTGATCGTGACCTACCACTTCAACCTGCTGCCGCGCTGGGCGCTGATCATCCTGGCCGCGCGGGAGCTGCTGATGCTGGTGCTCACGCGCGTGGCGCTGCGGCGCGGGCTCGAGCTCAAGGTGAACATGATCGGCCGCTGGGCGGTGTGGCCGACGATGTTCTCGATCTTCCTCGCGATGGTCTCCACCACCTGGGTGGCGCCCGCTCTGCTCTACCTCGGCTTGGCGATGACCCTCTGGGCCACCGCCCTGTACATACGCGACGGCATGAGAGCAAACACTCAAGCTTGACTTGAATGTAGGGCTATACTCGCGTCTCGCGGCCATCGACACAGGGGACTTTGCATGGAGACGTTTCCCGATCTCGGGGCGCTGACGGATCAGGAGCTGAAGGATCTGATCCAGCAGCTCACTGAGGAAGAGACAGAGCTGTCCTATCGCCGGCGCATCCTCCACGGCAAGATCGACATCTTGCGCGCGGAGCTCGTGAACCGGCTGCGCAAGAAGCACGAGGTCGGGGAGCCGGTGATCACCGGGGCCGACGTCCAGCAGCTCACAGACATCCTCGCCGGCAAGGGCATGCCCGGCGAGGGCAGCGACGAGACCGACTCCCAGGACTAGCAGCGGGCAGCTTTCGATGCACTGCCCGGAGTGCGGCTTTGTCAACGCCGAAGGCGCCAACTACTGCCAGAAGTGCGGTGCGTACCTCGGTGACGTGTCCCCCGAGGGTGGGACCACCGAGACCTATCAGGTGGACGAGACTGGAGAGCTGAAGCCCGTGGACCTCGAACCGGTGGTAGCGGAGGGGGCGGCGCTCGTGATCCGCTCGGGCGGAGGGCGCTCGGGCGAGAGCTTTGCAATCTCCGGCGAGCGCATGACAATTGGCCGCAGCCCGGAAGCTGAGGTATTCCTGGACGATGTAACTGTTTCGCGTAATCACGCCCTGCTCGTGCGCCGGCGCGACGGGCTCTACATCGACGACCTCGGTTCACTGAACGGCACCTACGTGAACCGGCGGCGGATCGAATCCCACAAGCTGCTCGACGGCGACGAGCTGCAGATCGGCAAGTACAAGCTCACGTACCTCGAGAAATGAACCCGGAGATGGACCTGCAGAGCACGCGCCCGCGGCCAGGAACCGGCGGCGAGCGGCCCTCGCCCGAGGAGAGCGGCGAGGCCCTCCGCGAGCAGGCGCGCAATGCCGGGCCAGTGGGCAAGTCGCTGACGATCGGCGCCGTCTGCAAGCAGCTCGACCGCGAGTTCCCTGACATCTCGATCTCGAAGATCCGCTACCTCGAGGACCAGAAGCTGCTGTCGCCGCGCCGCACGCAGGGCGGCTACCGGCTCTACACGCCGGCCGACGTGGCCCGGCTGCGCACGATCCTGCGCCTCCAGCGCGACGAGTTCCTGCCGCTGCGGGTCATCCGCCAGGAGCTGGCGGCCGGCCGCGCGGATTCGGACGCGGCACCAAGGGGTCGCGCCCCCGATCCGCGCTCGCTGCGCCGCGCCAGCGTGGCTGTGAAGAGCGCCGGCGCGGTGTATTCGCTGAACGACGTGCTCGAGGAGACCGGTGCTGAGGCGCAGCTCGTGCGCGAGCTCGAGGAGTACGGCGTGGTGAAGGGCGAACGGCGCGAGGGCGAGGTCTGGTACGACGACACCGACCGCGAGATCGTGCGGGCCGCCAAGGAGCTCGCCCGCTTCGGCGTGGGCGGGCGCAACCTGCGCGTGTTCCGCACCTCCGCGGACCGCGAGGCATCGCTGCTCGAGCAGATCCTGTCATCGTCGCTTCGCTCGCGTAATCCGGAGCGGCGCAAGGAGGCGGTTGAGGCGCTGGAGAACCTCGCGGCGATCGCCTCCCACATGAAATATCTCTTGCTGGTCCGAGACCTGCGAAAGATCGCGCCGTGAGGCTGCAAACCTGCGCTCTCCTGCGTCCTCGCCCCTCGACTTGCTAGGCGCAAGCCTTCGGGGCTGCGTCCTCGGATAGCTTGGTTTTCGCATCACGGACGTTGTGATGGACCTGCGCGACTACATCGAGGACATCCCCGACTTTCCGCGCGAGGGGATCGTCTTCAAGGACATCACACCCCTGTTCCTCGATCCGCAGGCGCTGCGGGCGGCCATAGAGGGGCTGAGCGAGTACGCGGAGCCGCTCGACGTGGACCTCGTCGTGTCGGCCGAGGCGCGCGGATTCATGCTCGGCGGCGCCGTGGCGGCGCGGATCGAGGCGGGCTTCATCCCCGCGCGCAAGCCGGGCAAGCTGCCGCGAGAGACCAACTCGGTGGAGTACGTGCTCGAGTACGGCGTCGATGCGCTGGAGGTACACAAGGACGCGCTGGCGGGCGGAGCGCGGGTGCTGGTGCACGACGACCTGCTCGCCACAGGCGGCACCGCTCGTGCGCTCTGCGACCTCGTGGAGCAGGCGGGGGCCATCGTGGCGGGCTGCGCGTTCATCGTGGAGCTCGCGTTCCTGAGCGGCCGCGAGCGGCTGGCCCCGCACGACGTGCACAGCCTGGTGGTCTACGAGGACGGGTAGCGTGCCCACGGTGACGAGGGCCCGCACGATCTCCGCGGGCGGCGATGAGGTGTGGGCGGTGGTGTCAGACCCCGCGCATCTCCCGCGCTGGTGGCCCGACGTGGTGCGCGTGGAGGACGCCACGCCCGAGGCCTGGACGCAGGTGCTCGCGGCCAACACCGGCAAGATGGTGCGGGCCGACTTCACGCGCACGGAGGCGCAGCCGGGGCGCCACATCGCGTGGCGCCAGGAGTTGGAGGAGTCGCCCTTCGAGCGCATCCTTTCCGAGGCGGTGACCGAGGTGAACCTGGAGCCCGCTCCGGACGGCGCCACGCGCGTGGAGCTCCGCACCCGCCAGCGCCCGCGCGGGCTGGCCCGCCTGGGCGGTTTCATGTTCCGGCGCGCGGCGCGCCGCAAGCTCGACGAGGCCCTGGACGGCCTGGAGCGGGTGCTCGGGCCATGAGGTGGTGGGGATGGGGCGAGGAGGGCTCTCACCAGCCCTCGCTGCCCGCCCCGGCAGCGGCGATGCTCCACGACGAGCTGGGGCTCGCCGACCGCTACGTGCCGCCGGTCGGGATCGAGCAGGTGCGGCTGCCGGAGCCGGCTTTGCCGGACCACGTGCTCACACGGCTGGCCGGAGTGGTGGGGGAGGAGCACGTGCGTCAGGACCGGCTCGCGCGCGTGAGCCACGCCGCCGGTCGCAGCTACCCCGACCTCGTTCGCCTCCGCTCGGGCGACGCCTCCGACGCCGCGGACGCGGTCGTGTGGCCAGGCGCCGAGCGCGAGGTGGCGGAGGTGCTTGCCGCCTGCGATGCCGCCGGGGTGGCCGTGGTGCCGTTCGGCGGCGGCACCAGCGTGGTGGGGGGTGTCGAGCCGCTGCGCAACGGCTTCCCGGCGGTGATCAGCCTCGACCTGCGCCGCATGAACCGCTTGATCGACGCCGACCGCCTGTCGCTCACAGCCACGTTCGAGCCGGGCGTGCTGGGCCCGCGCGCCGACACGCTGCTGGCCAGCCGCGGCCTCATCCTCGGGCACTTCCCGCAGTCGCACGAGTTCGCCACGATCGGCGGCTACGTGGCCACGCGCTCGGCCGGCCAGGCGTCCACGGGCTACGGGCGCATCGACGAGCTGGTGATCGGCCTGCGCTGCGTGGCGCCGGCCGGGCAGATAGAGACCAAGCCGCTGCCGGCGTCGGCTGCGGGCCCGTCGCTGCGCGAGCTGCTCGTGGGGTCGGAGGGCGTGCTCGGCGTGATCACCGAGGCCACGCTGTCGGTGCGGCCCCTGCCGGAGGACAGGCGCTACGAGGGCTGGTCCTTCCGCTCCTTCGAGGAGGGCATGAGCGCCTTCAGGAGCATGGAGCAGGCCGAGGCGTCGCCGGACGTGGCGCGGCTCTCCGACGAGGAGGAGACGCGCCTCACGCTCGCGCTCGCGTCCAGCGGCTCGACCGCCGAGCGAGCCGGCAAGGCCTACCTGCGCGTGCGCGGCCACGAGGGCGGCTGCCTGGCCATCGTGGGCTTCGAGGGAGACGCGGGGGAGGTGTCGCACCGACGCGCGCGTGCCCGCGGGCTGCTGCGCGCCGGCGGCGGCCTGCAGCTGGGCGAACGGCCCGGCCGCGCGTGGCTGCGCGGCCGCTTCGCGGGGCCGTACATGCGCGACGTGCTGCTCGATCGCGGGGTGCTGGTGGAGACGCTCGAGACGGCCACCACCTGGTCGCACCTGGACGAGCTCTACCGCGCGGTGAGCGCGGCACTGCGGGAGTCGCTCGCGGCCAGAGGCACGCCGCCGCTCGTGATGTGCCACGTGTCGCACCTCTACCCATCCGGCGCGTCGCTCTACTTCACCTTCCTGGCGCGGCAGGAGGAGGGCGTAGAGATCGATCAGTGGCACACCGCCAAGGCGGCGGCCAGCAACGCGATCGTGTCCCACCACGGCACGATCACCCATCACCACGCAATCGGCCGCGACCATGCGCCCTGGATGCGGGACGAGGTGGGCAGCCTCGGCGTGGAGCTCCTGCGCGCCGCCAAGCAGCGCCTCGATCCCCGGGGGATCATGAACCCCGGAAAGCTGCTGCCGCCGCCCTAGCCTTACGGACCCGTTGCGCCGGTGGCGCCGGTGGCCCCCGTGGAGCCGTTCTGCGCGCTCGCCGGTACCTTCAGCAGGCTGCCGCGCAGCACGATGTTGCTGGGCTTGCTCGGGTTGGTGCCCACCTTCTCGCGCGACACCACCACGGAGCCGTAGTTCTGGTAGCCGTCCGGCAGCGGGCCGCGGCCCTGCAGGCCGCCCTTCGTGTCGGTGAACTGGGCGCCGAGCGGGACGGCGTTCGAAGGCGAGTTGTAGAGCCAGACCTCGTAGGCGTTCTTCTGACCGGTGGGCGTGAGCGCCTCCGCCTGCACGACCAGCTGCGGCTTGCCCGAGGACTGGATCACCACGGCCACGCCGTCGCCCGTCTCGGACCCGACTTTCTTCAGCACCCCCTCGTAGAGGATCTTCGTGGCCGTGCTGCCGCTGGTGGTGCCAGTGCTCGCCGAGGTGTTGCCCTTCTTGTTGTTGTCGCTGCCGCTGAACACGCCCGCGATGAGCAGGACGATGACCGCGATCACGACGGCACCGAGGCCGGCGATGATGATCCGGCGGCGACGGACGAAGGCCTGAGCGGCTGGCGAGAGCCCCGGGCCGCCGCCCCCCGGAGGAGGTGCCGCCGGGGGAGGAGGCGCGGCAGCCGGCGG
>JBKPDA010000056.1:0-5813 GCA_046727635.1 Actinomycetota bacterium
TCGATCACGGCCGACGAGCTCCGCATCTGGAAGGCCGAGAACCCCGGCGCGATCGTGGTGATGTATGTGAACACCACCGCCGAGGTGAAGGCCGAGACCGACTATTGCTGCACCTCCTCGAACGCGGTGCAGGTGGTGGAGCACATCCGCCGCGAGCACGGCGACGACGTGGAGATCCTCTTCGGGCCCGACATGTTCCTCGGCGCCTACGTCGAGCGGGTCACCGGCAAGCGCATGAAGGTGTGGATGGGCGAGTGCCACGTGCACGCCGGCATCCGTCCCACCGACATTGCTCACGTACGCGAGGAGAACCCGGGCGCGGAGTTCCTGATCCACCCGGAGTGCGGCTGCTCCACGTCGGTGATGGAGTACGTGGCGTCAGGCGACGTGGACCCCGAGCGCACGCACATGCTCTCCACCAGCGGCATGCTGAAGTTCGCGCGGCAGTCCGACTCCGAGAGCTTCATCGTGGCCACCGAGACCGGCATGCTGCACCCGCTCGAGCAGGAGAACCCGGACAAGACCTTTGTTCCGGCGAACCGCGCGGCCGTCTGCCAGTACATGAAGATGATCACGCTGCCCAAGCTGCGCGATGCCCTGCGCGACGCCGGCGACCGCTACACCGTGAAGGTCGATCCGGCCATCGCCGAGCGGGCGCGCCTGCCGATCGAGCGCATGGTGGCGATCTCGGGTCAGTGATCGCTAGCGACGGCGTCTGAGCCGTCGCCGCCGGAGCCAGCGGCCCCCGGGCCGGGGCTACCGGCCGTCGGGATTTCGCCGCTCCCGGTGCCGCTGCTCGCGGAGGTGGTGCCGCCACCTGAGCCGTCGGCGCTCGTACCATCGCGCGGGGAGCTGTCGTCGCTTCCGCTGTGGTCGCTCGTCGGCGGAGTCGTTGTGTTCACGTTGGTGCCGCTGTGGTGCTCGCCGTCGTCCGAACCGGACGGGCCGCTCCTCGAGTGGTCGCCGGACCGGTGCTCCGGCTCGCGCTTGCCGTCATCGCTCCCGGACGGACCACTTCGATCGCTGCGGTGAGGTGTGCTCTGGCCGCTCGATCCCTCTGACCGGCGCTTGGCGCTGCGGTGGTGGTGCACGACCACAGTCTGGGCAACGGCCACGGTAGTCGCGCGTTCGGTCGGCCGGCTCTCGGGATGCGGAGCCGAGGCGGCGCTCGCCTGGGTGGCTCGCGAGTGATGGTGGTGGCGCACGATCGGGGTGGCCAGCGTGCCCGTGGCGATCGCGCCGGTGGCGATGAGGGCGGCGCCCACCTTGGCCACGCCGACGCCTCCGCCAACCCCGGCGGCCACCTCCGCGATCCTGCCGCTCACGTCCGCTCCCGGCGATGCGGTGACCAGGCGCTCGAGCAGGCCCACCGGAGTGAGCGCGCTCGCCCCGGCGCGCAACGTGGCCCGCGCCCGGTGGAGCAGCTGGCGCACGGCGCCGTCCCCGACCCCGAGCGTGGCGGCGATCTCGTCGTAGCTCAGCCCCTCGAGCTCGCGCAGGACGAGCGCGTCCCGCTGCCGCTCGGGCAGCGACTTAACGGCGTCCAGCGTCGAGCGGAGGCTCTCCCGGCGCTCGAGCGCCTGCTCCGGCCGCTCGACGCCGTCGAGCTGGTCGTTCAGCTGGTCGTATGACCAGCCGTTCTGGCGCAGAAGATTGAGCGACGCGTTGTGGGCGATGCGGTACAGCCACGGGCGCAGGTTCAGGTCGGCCTCGTCGCGGGTCATCGCCTGGTAGGCGCTGAGGAAGGCCTGCTGGACGGCGTCCTCCGCGCGTCCCTCCGGCAGGACGCGTGAGCAGTACGCGAGCAGAGGGCGCCGGTAGCGCTGCACGATCGCCTCGAACGCCGAGGCGTGCCCCGCCCGCACCAGATCGATCAGGCGCGAGTCGGTTTGGGTACGCAGCAGGGTTGAGCCTGCGAGCCGGGCGGGCTCGATCAGCCTTCTTGGCGTCACGTATTGCCTATCGGGTAGAACGTCCTGCCTCCTTAACCCCGAAAACGTTACGGAATCACGATTTCGTCCCTTCGACAGATCCATCCGGAGGCGGGGCCCGGGCCGCTCGACCCCGCCGAGGTGCTCTCCGGGTTCGACTGGGCCGCCGCCGCGCCGGCCAACCGTCCCTACATCGCCCTGAACATGGTGTCCACGGCGGACGGCAAGGCGGCCGTGGAAGGGCTGACGCGGGCGATCTCCACGGACGCCGACCGCGCGATCTTCCACAACCTGCGCACACAAGTGGACGCCGTGATGGCGGGCGCGGGCACGGTGGGCGCCGAGCGCTACGGCCGGATCGTGAAGACCGACGAGCTGCGCGCCAAGCGCGAGCGGGAGGGGCTGGCGCCGGACCCGCTGGCGATCATCGTCAGCGGCGGTCTGAGCGTGCCGCCGGATGTGCCCCTGCTGCAGGACCCCGAGTCGCGGGTCGTGATCCTGACGCAGTCGCGCCGCGAGCTGAGCGGCGTGGCGGCGCAGGTGGATTACCTGCGCGCGGAGGCCGGTCCCTTCGACCTGCGGCCGCTTCTGGAGCGCCTCCGCGTGGAGCGCGGGATCAGGTCGATCCTGTGCGAGGGGGGGCCGACGCTGAACGAGTCGCTGCTGCTCTACGGGCTCGTGGACGAGGTCTTTCTCACCTTCGCGCCGGCGTTCGCGGGTGGCGCGGACGCGCTCACGATCGTCGCCGGACAGCCGCTGCCGGAGCTCGTTCCGCTCGAGCTCGTGTGGGTGCTCGAGGAGGACAGCGAGCTCTTTCTTCGCTACAAAATCGGTGCAAGAACCGCTGCACCCGTCCCGGGCAGCGGGTAAAACAGGTATCTACTAGGGGCCCGCATGGCGAGCACGCACTCGGACACTCCCACGCCCGCGCGCCGTTTCGAGCGCCGCGATCCACCCGCCGGACGCAACGTGCCGGTGGTCGAGTTCGACGACGTGACGAAGGTCTACGACAAGGGCTCGGTCGGGCTCGACCGCGTCTCGATGCGGATCGGCCGCGGCGACTTCGTCTTCCTCGTCGGTCCCACGGGCTGCGGCAAGTCCACCTGCATCCGCCTCTTGATGAAGGAGATCGAGCCGTCGGAGGGGCGCATCTCGATCGCGGGGCGCGAGCTGGGCGAGATCGAGCGCAAGAAGGTGCCCTACCTGCGGCGGAACATCGGCGTGGTGTTCCAGGACTACAAGCTGCTGCCGAACCGCACGGTGTACGCGAACGTGGCCTACGCGCTCGAGGTGATCGGCGAGCCGCGCGAGTCGATCCGCCGCAAGGTGCCGGACATCCTGCGCCTGGTGGGCCTCTCCACGAAGCTGCACAACTACCCGGACGAGCTGTCGGGCGGCGAGCAGCAGCGCGTGTCGATCGCGCGCGCGTTCGTGAACCACCCGCCGCTGCTCCTGGCGGACGAGCCCACCGGCAACCTCGACCCCGAGACCTCGATCGGGATCATGCAGCTGATCTACCGGATCAACAAGACCGGCACGACCGTGGTGGTGGCCACCCACGACCGCGAGATGGTGGACAAGATGCGCCGGCGCGTGATCGAGCTGTCGGAGGGCCGGATCATCCGCGACGAGATCTCCGGCCTCTACCGCCCGGACGAGTCCACCAAGGAGTTCGCGATCCGGCTGCGGGGCGAGCTGGGCATCGGCCTCGAGGGGCACCCGAACTAGTGAGATTCGGCTTCTTCTTCAAGGAGTCGCTGCGGGCGCTCAGCCGCAACGCGGCGCCGAGCCTGGCGGCCATGCTCACGGTGCTGCTCACCGCGCTCGTGCTGGGCGTGTTCATTCCCGTCGTGCAGGCCACCACCGGCACGGCGAACCGCGTGCGCAACCGCGTGGTGGTGAACGTCTACCTCGCGAACGGGGCCACGCAGCAGCAAATCGCCGACGTGCACAACAAGCTGGTGGCGCTGCCCAACACGAAGCGCGTGGACTTCATCTCGAAGGCGCAGGCGCTGAAGGAGCTCGAGCAGACCCGAAAGGGCACGGCGGAGGCGTTCCAGCTGCTCGGCTCGAACCCGCTGCCGGACACCTACCGAGTGGTGCCGAAGGACCCCGGAAAGGTGCAGGACATCGTGAACGCGCTGGTGAGCGTCGATGCCGCCACGGGCAAGCGCGCGTTCGCGCTGCCGGGCATCGGCGACGTGCGCAACCGCGAGTCGGACACGAGCAAGATCCTCACGGCCACGAGCCTCGTGAAGACGCTGACGGCCGGCATGGCCGCGCTGCTCATCCTCGCGTCGATTGCCCTGATCGCCAACACCATCCGGCTGTCGATCTTCGCCCGCCGCCGCGAGGTGGAGGTGATGAAGCTGGTGGGCGCCACCAACTGGTTCATCCGCTGGCCGTTCGTGATCGAGGGGATGATCGTCGGCTTCATGGGCGGCCTCTTGTCGATCCTGCTGCTGTGGATCATCAAGGACACGCTCGTGGACCCGCTGGCGTCGCGCTTCGCGCTGATCGCGGCGCCCAACACGATCCAGTTCCCGGCGCTGATCGCGGTGCTGCTGGTGTCGTGCGTGGCGGTGTCGGCGCTGGGCAGCGGCCTCACGCTGCGCCGCTTCCTACGGGTCTAGCGGGCTTCGCCAACTACTACCCTTGACGACGGGGGCGCCAGGCGCCTCCTCCCTCTGATGGGCCGATATCGCACTCCCACGCTCGCCGCTATCGGCGCGCTCCTCATCTTCTTCCTGGGCCTTTGGCTCGGCGGTCACCCCAACTCGCTGCCGGAGCGCGTGCGGAACACCTTCGTCGCCAAGGACACCCGCGTCCGCGACGAGGTGATCAACACGATCGAGGACAAGTACTACAAGAAGGTGCCGCGCAGCTCGCTGAACAACGCCTCGCTGAAGGGCATCGTCGACGCGCTGAACGACCGCTTCTCGAACTACTTCACGCCGAGCGAGACGAAGACGTTCGACAACCAGGTAAACGGCCAGTTCGAGGGGGTCGGCATCACTGTGAACCCGAACAAGCAGGGGCTGGCCGTGATCAGCGTGTTCGCCGATTCGCCCGCGTCGAAGGCGGGCATCCGCAACGGCGACACGATCATCAAGGTGAACGGCCAGTCGATAGCGGGACCAGCGGCCGAGCACGCCAGTCAGCTCATCCAGGGCAAGCCGGGCACCACCGTGCAGCTGACGGTCTCCACCCCAGGCGAGTCGACCCCGCGCACGCTCACCGTCAAGCGCGCGAAGATCCAGGTGCCGGTGGCGGAGGGCCGGGTGGTCACGACGCAGGGCGTGAAGATAGGCGTCGTGTCGCTGTCCACGTTCAGCGAGGGGGCGCACGCGAAGCTGCGCGAGCAGGTGGACAAGGTTCTGAAGCAGGGCGCCAAGGGCCTTGTGCTCGACCTGCGCGGCAACGGCGGCGGGCTCCTCCAGGAGGGCCGCCTGGTGGCGAGCATCTTCGTGCAGAAGGGGCTGATCGTTCGCACCGACGGCCCGCACAGCCCGGCACAGTCCTTCGACGCCACGGGCGGCGCGATCTCGCCGCAGATCCCGATGAGCGTGCTCGTGGACGGCGGCACGGCCAGCGCGGCGGAGATCGTCACGGGCGCGCTGCGCGACTACAACCGCGCCACTGTGGTGGGTCAGCGCACGTTCGGCAAGGGCGTGTTCCAGGAGATCGAGCCGCTGTCCAACGGTGGCGCCCTCGAGCTCGTGGTGGGCCGCTACTTCCTCCCACACGGCGAGAACATCGCCGGCCGCGGAATCGATCCGCAGGTGCCGGCGCGCGACGACCAGAAGACGCCGCGCGACGAGGCGCTCGACAAGGCGCTCAGCACCGTGCGGTCAAAGATCGCTTGAGCACGCCGGCGCGGAC
>JBKPDA010000057.1:0-22414 GCA_046727635.1 Actinomycetota bacterium
TCCTGCCGCCTGGCGAGAACGGGTTCGACAACCCCGCGCAGCTCGCCGCCTTCGAGGGCACGGGCGCGCGGCCGGCCCACAACGACGACCAGCGCAGCAAGTACGAGAGCCTGGTGTGGGCGGTGCCGGGCCTCACCGCCGCGCAGATCCCGAACTACTTCAAGGACGCCACCTTCGGCGTGAAGCCCGGCGACGTGGAGAGCAGCGAGAGCCCGCGCTCGGACGTGACGATCGTGCGCGACAAGGAGTTCGGCGTGCCGCACATCTACGGCTCGACCCGCGCGGGCACGATGTTCGGCGAGGGCTACGCCACCGCCGAGGACCGGCTCTTCTTCATCGACGTGCTGCGCCACCTGGGCCGCGCCGAGCTGACGTCCTTCGCCGGCGGGGCCGAGGGCAACCAGGAGTTCGACCGCGAGCAATGGGCCGCGGCGCCCTACACCGAGGCCGACCTGACCAAGCAGGTGAACCAGTTCACCCAGCTCTACGGCAAGGACGGCGACCAGATCCGCGACGACGTGACCAACTACATCGAGGGCATCAACGCCTACATCGCCGACGCGCGCCTCGACCCGCTGAAGATGCCCGGCGAGTACGCGGCGATCCTGAAGCCGCAGGGACCCGACGACTTCAAGGCAGAGGACATCGTGGCGATCGCGTCGCTCGTGGGCGCGATCTTCGGCAACGGTGGCGGCGACGAGCTGGCCTCGGCGCAGGTGCTCCAGGCGGCGAAGAACCGCTTCGGCGCAAGGCGCGGCGCGGCGGTGTGGGCGGACTTCCGCGAGGCGGAGGACCCGGAGGCGCCCACGACCGTGCACAACGGCGACACGTTCCCGTACGAGGTGCCGCCGAAGAAGCCGGCGCGCGGCAGCCTGGCGCTGCCGGATCCCGGCACCTTCAAGGACCTGCAGGGACAGACGATCGCGCACTCGTCGAGCACGAACAAGGCTGGACTGGCGGGCGGTCTGCTCGCTTTCCCGCACGCGATGTCGAACGCGCTGGTGGTGTCTGCGGCCCGCTCGCAGTCGGGGCATCCGCTGGCGGTGTTCGGCCCGCAGACCGGCTACTTCGCGCCCGAGATCCTGATGGAGGAGGACGTGCACGGCCCGGGCATCGACGCCCGCGGCGCGGCCTTCCCGGGCACGAACGTGTATGTGCAGCTGGGCCGCGGCCGCGACTACGCCTGGAGCGCCACCTCGGCCGGACAGGACATCGCGGATACCTGGGCACTGCCGCTGTGCGAGCCGAGCGGCGGGCAGCCGACGATCGACTCGAAGTACTACCTGTACAAGGGCTCATGCCGGAAGGTGGAGGAGCTGTCGCGCACCAACAGCTGGATCCCCACGCCGGCGGACCAGTCAGCGCCCGGCAGCGAGACGCTCACCGCCGAGCGCACGCCGCTTGGCGTGGTCACCGGACGCGCGACCGTGCACGGCAGGCCGGTGATCTACGTGACCGACCGGACCACCTACTTCCACGAGGTGGACTCAGCGCTCGGCTTCAAGGACATGAACGACCCGGCCAAGGTCACCGGCCCGCGCGACTTCCAGAAGGCGATGTCGAAGGTGGGCTATGCGTTCAACTGGTTCTACGTGGACAACAAGCACACGGCCTACTTCAACTCGGGCGCCGACCCCGTCCGCAACCCGTCGGTGAACCCGAGCTTCCCCGCCTGGGGACGCAGCCAGTTCCTCTGGAAGAACTTCAACGACCAGCTCAACACCGAGGCCACCATTCCCTTCTCGCAGCACCCGCAGGCGATCGACCAGGACTACCTCACGAGCTGGAACAACAAGCAGGCGCCCGGCTTCCGGGCGGCCGACCAGCAGTGGGGCTACGGGCCGATCTACCGCTCTCAGCTGCTCGACCAGAAGCTCGTCCCGCAGATCGAGGGCGACAAGAAGACCACCCTCGCCGGGGTGGTGAACGCGATGGAGGACGCCGGCACCGTGGACATGCGGGCGGACTTCGTGCTGCCGCTGGCGCTGAAGCTGCTGGGCAACCAGGGCGATCCCACGGTGGCGAAGGCGATCGACGAGCTGAAGGCCTGGGAGGCCGACGGCTCGCACCGGATCGACCGCAACCGCGACGGCGTGTACGAGCACTCCGACGCGATCCGGATCATGGACGCCTGGTGGCCGCTGTGGCTCCACGCCGAGTTCGAGCCCACCCTCGGCTCGGACCTGTTCGGCAAGATCCAGAGCATCCTGTCGCTGGACAACCCACCCAACAACGGCGGCCAGCACCTCGGCTCCGCCTACCAGGACGGCTGGTGGGGCTACGCGTCGAAGGACCTCCGGCGGGTGTTGGGGATTCCCGAAAAAGGCAAGTTCTCGCGGGCGTACTGCGGCGGCGGCTCGGTCGCGAAATGCCGCGCGGCGCTGCTGGCATCGTTGAAGAAGGCGATCGCCACGCCGGCCGGCAGCATCTACCAGGACTCCACCTGCGCGGCACAGAGCAAGCAGGGCAACCAGCAGTGCTACGACACGATCTCGTTCCGCGCGCTCGGCGCCATCACCCAGCCCCTGACCGAGTGGGTGAACCGGCCCACCTTCCAGCAGGTGGTGGAGGTACAGGGCCACCGCTGACCGGTAACTCTGTGTAGATGCCCTGGGCCGAGACGCAGTCGCCCTCCTTCGCGGCGCGCCACGACTCACGGATGACGGACGAGGCGGAGGAGATGCTCGAGGAGCTGGAGGGCTTCCGCTCGCAGCTGGCCGAGCAGTTCGAGCGCACGCCGGGCGACATCTCGGTGGTGATCCACCCGGGCCCCTTTCAGCTGTCGCTGGCCCACCCCGCGCTGCCGCTGGCGCGGATGGCGGCCGCGCCGGCCAGCCGCCGCTACTACGCGGGCTGGTTCGGCGCGCGGGAGGTGCACGTGCTGTCGCGGGAGGTGCGCGACGCTCGCGCCTCGGCCGTGCCGGGCTCGCTGGAGGCGCTCCGGCTCACCCCGCTGCACGAGTACGCGCACCTCGTGGTGAGCACCAACAACGGGCGTATACCGCCGCCGTTCACGCCGCCGCGATTCCTTCGCTACGTGGCGTGGGCGTGGCTGTGCGAGGGGGCGGCCGTGTACTTCTCGGGCCAGGCGCGCTTCCTGCGCGGCGCGATCGCCCGCCGCCTGCACGAGGCGGGCCGGCCCCGATTCCCACCCTCAGCGCGCGACGCGTTCCTGCTCGGCGGCACCGTGTTCGGCCTGCTCGAGCGGGAGAAGGGCCCGCGCGCGTGCGTGGCGCTCGCGTCGCGGCTTCACCCCAAGGGGCAGCGGCGGGCGATCGAGAAGGCGTTCGGGGCCGGCGCGGCCGACGTGGAGGTGGAGTGGCGGCGCTACTTGACCGAGCTGACGGAGCTCAGGGCGGTCTGATCCACCGGCTCGCGCTCCACCCAGACGCGGCCCTCTGACGCGAGCGCCAGCAGGACGTCCACCGCCTCCGGCGCGAACTGAGTGCCGCGGCCGTGGCGGACCTCCTCGATCGCCTCCGCCGCGGTCATCGCGGCGCTGTACGGCCGCGCGGTGGTCATTGCGTCCCACGCGTCGGCCAGGCCCACGATCGCCGCGCCGCGCGGGATGCGGCCCTCGGCAAGCCCGCCCGGATAGCCGCGGCCGTCCCAGCGCTCGTGGTGGTGGCGGATCACCGGCACCGACTCCCTCAGCCTGCCGAACTTGGCCGCGATGCGCGCGCCCTCGAGCGAGTGTGTCTTCATCACGTCGTACTCCTCGTCGGTGAGCGCGGCGGGCTTGGTGAGGATCGCGTCGGGCACGGCGATCTTGCCGATGTCGTGGAAGAGCGCGCCGTAGCGGAGCGCGTCCAGCTCGGCCTCGTCGATGCCCATGCGGATGCCGATCAGCAGCGCCAGGTCCTGCACCCGCTTCGAGTGACCCGCGGTGTAGGGGTCCTTGGCCTCGACCGTGGCGTTCAAGCTCTCGATCGCCTCGAGCGTGTTGCTCTCCAGGCGCTCATACGACTCCGCGAGGGCTGCCGAGCGTTCCTCGAGGAGCCGCCACTGGCGGCGAAGCGTCTTGGAGGCGCCGCGCACGAGCAGCACCGAGGCGAGCCAGAGCACCAGGAACACGGCGCCGGTCGCGGCCCAGATCAGCTTGCGGCGCTGGGAGATGCTCGCCACGAGCTTGTTGGCGTCGGCGTAGATCTCATAGGAGCCGATCGGCTTGCCGGCGCTCTGCACGCGGATCGGCACATAGACCTCGAGCAGGTGCTTCACCCCCAGGTGCGCTTCGGCCTCGTCCTCCTCCTTGTGGAGGTCGGCGAAGTCGGCGATGCTCCGGCCGGCCAGGGCGTTGGTCAGGTCGTCGCTCGGCGGGTAGCGCTTGCCGATCCGGTTGGACTCGAGGTTCGTGTAGGCGAGCACGCCGTCAGGGCGCCAGACCTTCACGCTGAGGATGTCGGGGCGGTTGACGAGCTCGCGCACGGTCTCGTTCGGTAGCTCGCGCGTGACCTCGATGTGGCCGTTTCGCTCGAGCTGCGGCGCGAGCACGCCATCCACGTACTGGCGCACGCCGTCGCGGGCGTCGTGGAGCGCCTGGCTGCGCACCGAGTGGCCCAGCAGCACGCCGAGCACGGCCGCGCCGCCCGCAAGCACGACGGCGCTGAGCAGGACGAACGCCCGAAGCAAACCGACCGAACGTAGGACGTTCTGGTCCATCGAGCACGTATCGGCACTGCGACTCGGATAATTGAGTCACTACAGGCCGAGTGTCTTAGCGATGATGTTCTTCTGGATCTCTGAGGTGCCGCCGTAGATCGTGGTGACCACGGCGCTGCGCAAGTGGCGCTCCATCGGGTACTCGGTGGCGTAGCCGTAGCCGCCCATGATCTGAAGGCCGTCGAGGGCGCAGCGCTTGGCCAGCTCGGTGGCCGCCAGCTTCGCCATCGACGCCTCCTGGGGGAGCATCCGGGTGGGGTTCTCGTCAGTCATCCGAGCCACCTCCCGGACGAGTAGGCGCGTGCGCGTGAGGTCGGTGGCCATCTCGGCGAACTTGTGCTGGAGCGCCTGGAAGGTGCCGATCGGACGGCCGAACTGGCGCCGCTCCTTCGCGTAGGCCAGGGCGTCGTCGAATGCCCGCTGGGCCAAGCCGAGCGCGGTGGAGGCGAGGATCACGCGCTCGTTGTTGAGGCCCGCCATCAGCTGGTTCCAGCCGCCGCCCTCCGCACCGAGCAGCGCGTCTTCGGGCACGCGCACGTCGTCCAGGTGCAGCTCGTTCGTGTCCTCTCCCCCCAGCGTGTCGATGGGCGTGATCGTGAAGCCCTCGGCGTCGCTGGGCACGAGGATCATCGACATCCCCTCGTGCGGGTTGTCCGTGCGTTCGCTGCGGCAGACGATCAGCACGTGGCTGGCCTTGTGGGCGAACGAGCACCACATCTTCGAGCCGTTCAGCACCCACCCGCCGTTGTCGCGCAGCGCGGAGGTCTTCAGCGAGGCCACGTCCGAGCCGGACTCCGGCTCCGACATCGCGATCGCCAGGGTGCCGCCGGCCGCGACGCGCTCGAGCAGGTCGCGCTTCTGCTCCTCGGTGCCGAAGCGGTTCAGCGCCCCCACCACGATCAGCGTGACCGCATACGCGCCGATCGGCGCCTGCCCGCGGGTGGTCTCCTCCAAGAAGAGGCTTGCGTCGAGGAAGCTGCCGTCGGAACCGCCGTACTCCTCCGGGATGCAGAGTCCGTACCAGCCGAGCTCCGCCATCTTCCGGGCCATGTCGTGGTTGTGCGGGTCCTTGTGGCCGTTCGTCAGCTCAGCCAGGCGATCGGGCGTGCACTCGCGCGCGCAGAAGTCGCGGATCGAGTCCACGAAGTGCTGCTGCTCGTCGCTGATCACGCGACCGGCTGTGGCTCTTCGACCTTGAAGCGGTTCAGCTCGCGCAGCGCGATCACCATCTTGTGGACCTCATCGGGTCCGTCGGCGATTCGCAACATGCGGCCGTGTCGCCACATGGAAGCCACCGGCGTGTCGTCGGACACGCCCAGGGCGCCCAGCACCTGGATCGCCCGGTCGAGCACGTCCATGAACACGTTCGCGGCCACGACCTTGATCATCGAGATCTCCTGCCGCGCCGCGCGCTTGCCCTCGGTGTCCATCTTCCACGCCGCGTGCAGGACCATCAGCCGGGCGCCGTGGATCTCCATCCGCGAGCGCGCCACGAAGTCCTGCACGAACTGCTTCTCGGCCAGCTTGCCGCCGAACGACTCCCGCTCGTTCGCGCGACGGCACATGATCTCGAAGGCCCGCTCGGCGCCACCGATCGCGCGCATGCAGTGATGGATGCGGCCGGGCCCGAGGCGGTCCTGCGCGATCCTGAATCCCGACCCGCGCTCGCCAAGCACGTTCTCGGCGGGCACGCGGCAGTCCTCGTAGCGGATCTCGCAGTGGCCCGGTCCACCGTCGTGCCCCATCACCGGCACCGGGCGGATGAGGTTGAACCCGGGGGTGTCGGTGGGCACGAGGATCATGCTCGCCCGCTTGTGCGGGGCGGCGTCGGGATCGGTGACCACCATCGCGATCGCCAGCGACGCGCCCACGGCTCCCGATGTGAACCACTTGTGCCCGTTGACCACCCACTCGTCGCCGTCGAGGTCGGCCTGGGCGGCGAGGCCGGTGGGGTCCGAGCCGGACGTCTCGGGCTCGGTCATCGAGAAGCAGCTGCGCACGTGGTCCTCGAGCAGCGGGCGCAGCCAGCGCTGCTTCTGCTCCTCGGTGCCGTGCTCGGCGAGGATCTCCATGTTCCCCGTGTCGGGCGCGGAGCAGTTGTAGACCATGGGCGCCACCGGGCTGCGGCCCATCTCCTCGCAGAGCATCCCGTACTCCCAGTTGCTGAGACCGGCCCCGTAGCGCTCGTCGGGCATGAAGAGGTTCCAGAGGCCCTCCGACTTCGCGCGCTCGCGCAGCTCGACCAGGGCCTCGGGGTAGGCCCGAGGGGTCCGTACGGTCACCTCCTCGTCGAGGGCCCGGAGCAGGTCCATCTCCACTGGGAAGACGTGCTCCTCGTTGAACTCTGTGATGCGCTCGAGAAGGCTCTCGACCTGGGGCGTTGGGTTGAAGTCCATGGGGCGGCAGGCTACTCCACAAGAGCGCCTGCCACCCCGCCGTCCTGCTAGCCCACTAGCAAAAGAACAAAGGACGCGACCATGGCGATCGCGCCGAGCGCGAGCCCCGTGGCCGCCCTGCCCTCACTGCGAATCGGCAGCGCCAGCGCGATGGCGGTCGCGCCCACGGCAATCGAAACCCCGGTCCAGAAGACGAGCCCGGTGATGACCGCGAATACCCCAAGCGCGAGCGCGGTGCGAGCGGTGCGGTGGCTCGCCGCGCGCTCCCTCGGCAGGAGCCACAGGAAACCTACGGCCATCACTCCGAGGACAATGACGAGTACCGAGATCAGGCCGACGACGTCGGCCGTGGTCGTCTTGCCGCCGATCCAGGCCACGGGCATCCCGATCAGCAGGAGCACGGCCGCGACTCCCGCGATCATGCGGTCGTGCTGGCCGGCGACGGATTGCGCGTGTATGGGTGCCTCAGTCGTTGAGGTGGTCACGAATCCTCCTCCAGTTGGGGTATCTCAACTCTCCCCCAGCGGAGGGTCTTGGTCTAGTCGTGACCAGCAACGTCTCCTCCCTGCCCGCCGTCGCCTTCACCAGCACCTCGCGGCCGCGGTTCGTGTCACGGATCGCGTAGGGCGCGTCGGCGCCGTCGAGCTTCACGCTCTTGACGGTCGCGCCCGCCGGCAGCGTGTGGCCGATGGTGAGGCTCACGCCGTTCAGGTGGGCGGTGACCACCGTCCGGTAGCTGCCGCCCGACGCGCTCGCCGACACGTCCACCGAGCCATTGCCGAGGCGGATGTTCTTCCCGGCGATGGCCGGCGAACCCGGCGGCACCTGCGGCGTGACATCGAGTGCGCCGTTGCCCAGGTCCGGCCGCACGCCCAGCTGCTGGTGCACCACGGTCCACACCGGGCCGTAGGCGCCCCAGGCCTGCATCACCATTGCGCGGTCGTAGAAGGGCCGGTCGATCGAGCGGCCGTAGTCCGGCGCCGGCGCTTCCTCAGGCATCGCGCCGGGCTGCTCGTCCGGGTCGGGCAGCTGGAGCGCTCGGTTCGCGTCGTTGAAGCGCTTCTGCTGATCGAGCCGCCCGTAGTTGCCCTCGCCCACCGCCATCACGGCGCTGCCGAGCGTGAAGATCACCTTCTCGCCCACGCTCGTCGGGCCGGAGTCGCAGCCCGAGGAGCCGGTGTGGAAGAGGCCGTTCGCGTTGCTGTAGCAGGAGGTCTCGCGCAGTCCTAGCGCTGATGCACCGTGGTCGGCAGTCGTCAGGCCCGGCACGGGCTGGCCGTCGCGGTACAGCTCCGCCTCCATCGGCGTGACGCCGATCCAGAAGCGGCCCTGCTGCTGCACGTTGCCCGGATCCGCCAGCGAGTCGGCGTGCTGCGGGAAGCCGGGCATCCACCAGGTGGACTCGAACCGCGCCTCCATCGACGCCGCCCGAGTGTTCGCCCAGTCCGCGGTGGCGCTGTCGCCCTTGCTCTGGGCCATCGCCGCGAGGTCGCGCAGCCCCCTGATCGTGTAGACGGCGTTGTCGAGCTTCTCCGCCCCCATGCCCTCGCGCTCCACGTTGCCCGAGCCCTCGGGCCAGAGGTCGCCGTCGGCGTCCAGGTGGCTCGTGACGTACTGCATGTTCCGCTTGGCGAAGTCGTACATCTCGTCGCGGAACGAGTTGTCGCCCGTCCAGCGCCACAGAAGAGCCACGGCGCTCGGGAACTTCACGGTCTCGTCCGTGTTCCCGGGGTCGTCGTTCGAGCCGAAGTACACGGAGCCGTCCGTGACCACCTCGTGAGCCACCTTGCCGCTGCCGCCGTTGAGGATGTCGCTGACGTCCCGCAGTGCACGAAGATGGTCCTCGGCAGTCTTGAACTGCCCCACGCCGACGGCCGCGAACGCCGTGTACTCCCCGTCCGTCGCGAACAGCCACGGGTAGTCCGGGAAGCCGGCTCCGAAGAAGTGGATGTGCGGCACGGTGCCGAGCGGCGCCGGGTAGTCCTTGCCCTGGTTCACCTTGCGGATGCGCAGGTTCGACGCCTGCTGCGTGAGGTCGGCCAGGTTCTGCTTGCTCCAATCGATGCCCTGCGCCAGCAGCGGGTCGCCGGGCAGGGACAGCTGCGTGTTCGCGGCCAGCTTCTGGCGTGAGGCGATCTTGTCCTGCAGCTCGCCGTCTGGATCCTTCAGCACTTTCGCGAGCTCGCTCTCCGCGCCGTTGGAACCGGTCTCGGAGCCGGCCACGCCGAACCACACGGTGCGGCTCGAGCCTGCCTTGAGCATGAGCTTGTAGGTCAGCTCGCCGCCGGCGCCCTTGCCGGCGAGCGAGTCGTCACAGCTGGCCGGGGTCGTGCCGTCCGCCGGACAGATCACCGCCGGGTCCTGTGGCCCGCGGAAGTCCTTGCCGGTCTTGCCGCTCGCGGGCGTCAGCGTGGAGCCCACCGCCGCCGCCCAGTTGTGAGCGGGCGCGTTCTGCACGGGCGGTGTGCCGGAGTCCATGAAGACCAGGCGCGAGCCGTCGAGCTTCGCGCTGTCCGGCAGGTTGAAGTCCGCGGCCGTCGGCGTGGTTCCGCCCCACGGGTAGGCGCTCATCAGCTCGGAGTGAGCGTCGGTGGTCAGCTCGACGGTGCGGTCCTTCGGCGATTGAAGCGTGAGCCCGATGAGCGCCGCCCGGCGTCCGTCGGGAACGAAGTCGGTGCGCGTCAGCGTGAGGCCGCCGGGTCCCGGCAGCGCCATCTTCACGTAGCCGTAGCCCGACGTGAACTTCGTTGCCGGCGCCAGCCACCTGCCGTCGATGCCGAACCAGATCCCGTCCAGCAGCTTGAGTGGCGGCGCCCAGATGCCGCCCATCTCGCCCCGCGTGTGCCAGCCGGTGGCCGGGAAGCGCCCGGATTCGGCACCAACCACGTAAGCCTCGTCGCCCGCCGCGACGTAGCGGCGGTCATTCAGCCGGTTGGTGGTGGATAGCGTCGGTGCGGCGGCAGCCGCCTGCGCAGCCGACAGGATCGAGATCGCGGCAGCCGCGACCAGCACGCATCGTCTCACTCGCTCCCCCTTCGTTTAGCTCCGGGGAGCGGTGTTCCCTCACTGGCGCGTTTTCACTCGTGAAAGTTCAGCCGGCCAGCTGGCTGATGATCCAGACGACGAGCGCGATGAAACCGCCGGCGCCGAAGATCGCGGCCACCACCAGCGCCACCTGGCGCGGATCCGGGCGGCCAGTGCCGGTCATCCGCGCCTCGAGCCCCGACTGGAGCAGCATGCCGCGGGCCACCTCCACGCCGGACTCCGGCACAAGGATGTCGCGCGGGCCGGCGGCCAGGAAGTCGGGCACGTCGAACCCGGCGCTGCGACGCACGAGGCTCGGAACGCCCGCCTCGAGCAAGAGGCCCTGAATCATCTCGGCCTCGGGCTGCTGCTGCGCGCTCGCCACCGGCACCAGCGGCCCCCGCGCGTACCTCGGGTCGATCTTGCGCGCACGCTCGTGGGCGTCGCTCAGCGGCACCTCGATCACATCTCCGGCGCCCTGTACGAGCGGCATCCGGCAGTGCTCGCAGAAGCGTTCGGTCGGCGGATGCTCCCTGCCGCACGAGGGGCAGACGAGCACGTCGCTACTCGACGATGATCGGCTCTTCTTCGACGCTGCCATTGGAGATGCGCCAGGCTCGGATCTCGGGCTCACTCGCCAGCGACACGATGAGGTACAGCCAGTGCGGGTAGTGGGCCAGGTTGATGTCGGTCTGCGAGGGCTCGGCAGGGCTGCGCGGGTGCGAGTGATAGATGCCCACGCCGTGGCCCTCGTCGTCGAGGTCGTTGGCGGCGAACAGGCTCTGGGGGTCGAGCTCGTACCCGTAGGGCGACGCGCGCAGGTTGCGCGAGCGGAACACATCGCCCACGTGGCCGTCGTCGAGCCGCACGTAGCCACAGCACTCGTTCGGCGCCTCAGCCCGCGCGTGCTCGATGAGCGCGTCCCAGTTGACCTGCGAGATCCGCATCGCCCCGAAGGCTACTTGCGAGTCGCGAGATCGCAGCGGCCACCTGCTGCTCGCGCTCGATCGACAGCCGGCCCGTGCCGCAGGACGGCGTAATGAGGCTCCGCCCCGCAACCAGCCCCGTCGGGAGGCCGAGCGCGGCCATCGCCTGCCGCACTCTTGTTGCCGCCGCGCGCTCGTCGCCGGGCGCCACCGGATCGATCGCGCCCCAGGCCACGCGTCCGCCGCGACTGAGCAGCCGCGCGAGGGCCGCCCGCGTGTCCGGCGCGATCCCGTACCGCGCCAGATCGAACGAGATCAGGTCCGGCCCGATCGCGTCCATGAGCGGCCACGGCACGACGCCGCACACGTGGAGTCCCCACGCGCCGGCTGCGGTGGCCCGCAGCGGGTCCCAGACCGACGCGTCGCGCGGGTCGAGCCCGCTCGTCGCCAGCCCCGGCTCGTCAACCACGAGCAGCACGTCGAATCCCAGATCGATCAGGCCGGTCACCTGCCCGGCCACGTTGGCCGCGAGCCAGACCGCGACCTCGCGCGCCAGCTCCGCTACGGCCGCGCTCTGCCCGGGACGGCCGCTCGCCCGCTCCAGCGCCGTGGCGAGCGTTACCGGCCCCGTGACCTGCAGCTTCGCGATGCGGTGCTCCGGAGGATGGGCGGTCAGCTCGTGCACGAAGTGGTCCCACGCCGCCGGCAGCTGGCGGTCGCGGTCGGACGCCCAGCCGCAGCGCCCGGGATCTTCTCCCAGCCACTCGTGCACCATGTCGCCGTCGAGGCGCGGCAGCTGCGGGCAGAACGGCAGCTCGTATTCGCGCGAGGCGTGGCGGACGGCACTCGCCGGTCGCGCGAAGGGCAGGCTGCCGACGCCGGCCGTGGCCAGCGCCGGCAACCGATCGAGCGCGCTCATGCCGGCAGCGCGACGGCCGCGCGCCTGCGGTGCGCTGCCTCCACGAGGTTGCGCAACGCCTCGCGGGTCTCGGGCCAGCCGCGGGTCTTCAGCCCGCAGTCCGGGTTGACCCATAGCCGCTCGCGGCCGATGCGCTCCTCCGCCAGCTCAAGCAAGCCCTGCATCTCCTCCACCGCCGGCACGCGCGGCGAGTGGATGTCGTAGATGCCCGGGCCGATCTGCCCCGGGTAGTTGAAGTCGCGGAACACCTCGAGCAGCTCCATCCCCGAGCGCGAGGCCTCGATCGAGATCACGTCCGCGTCGAGGCGGGCGATGTGCTCGATCATCTCGCCGAACTCCGAGTAGCACATGTGGGTGTGCACCTGGGTCTCGGCGCGCGCCGGGGCCGTGGTCAGCCGGAAGCAGTCGATCGCCCAGCGCAGGTAGTCGTCCTGCTCGGCGCGCCGCAGCGGGAGCCCTTCCCTCAGGGCGGCCTCGTCGACCTGGATGATGGCCGCGCCCGCGCGCTCCAGGTCCACCACCTCGTCCTGAATCGCCAGCGCGATCTGCGTGCAGGTCTCCCGCTCCGGCTGGTCGTCGCGGACGAACGACCACTGGAGTATCGTCACCGGGCCGGTGAGCATGCCCTTCATCGGCTTCTGCGTCAGCGACTGCGCGTGGCGCCACCAGCGCACGGTCATCGCATCCGACCGGCTCACGTCGCCGTAGAGGATCGGCGGCTTCACGCAGCGGCTCCCGTACGACTGCACCCAGCCGTGCTGCGAGATCGCAAAGCCCGCGAGCTGCTCCCCGAAGTACTCGACCATGTCGTTGCGCTCCGGCTCGCCGTGCACCAGGACGTCGAGCCCGAGCTCTTCCTGTACGTCGATCACGTTCGCCACCTGCTCCTCGAGGAAGCGCTCATATCCCGCCGCGTCCAGCTCCCCGGCGCGATGCCGGCGGCGCGCCTCGCGGATCTCGGCGGTCTGCGGGAACGAGCCGATCGTGGTGGTGGGCAGCTCGGGCAGCTGTAGCCGCTCGGTCTGCGCGCGGAGGCGTTCGTCGAGCGGAGCCGGGCGGTCGAAGTCGTCGCTCCGCAGCGCCGCCGCGCGTGCGCGCACGCGCGCGTCGTTCGTGCGCTCCGACCCGCGTCGCGAGGCGGTGCGCCTGCGGGCGTCGGCCAGCAGCTCGTCGCGCTCGGCCGGCGCGGCGGTGAGCGCCCGCTTCAACAGCGTCAGCTCCGCGAGCTTCTCCTCGGCGAACGCCAACCACGAGCGCAGCTCGGGATCGAGCTGCTCCTCGCGCGCGGCGCGGTAGGGAACGTGCAGGAGCGAGCACGAGGGCGCGATCGTCAGCCGCTCGGGCCCGACGGCCGCCGCGGCGCGATCGAGCCGGTCCAGCGCGCGGTCCACGTCGGCGGCCCACACGTTGCGTCCGTCGATCACGCCCGCGGACAGCCGCGCTCCCTCCGGCAGCGCCTCGAGCACGGCATCGAGCTGGCCGGGCGTGCGCACCAGGTCCACGTGCAGCTCGGCGAGCTCCAGCTCGCGAATGCGGGCAAGCGCGCGCTCGTCGAGGCCGGCGAAGTAGGTGGCCAGGCACAGCTCCACGCCGTGCGCGCCCGCGAGCGCCTCGTAGGCGGCCGCGATGGCGTCGAGCTCGCGCTCGCCGCGGTCGAGCGCCAGGCACGGCTCGTCGAGCTGCACCTCCTTCGCTCCCTCCGCCGCGAGCACGGCCAGCAGGTCGGCGTAGACCTCGGTCAGCGGCACTAGCAGCGTCAGCGGATCGTCGACGCCCTTCGACAACAGCAGTAGCGTGGCCGGGCCGACCACGACCGGTCGGGCGTTCACACCGAGCTCGCGCGCCTCGCGCAGCTGCTCGACCCATTTGCCCGGACGCAGCTCGAAGCTCTGGCCCGCGCGCAGCTCGGGCACGAGGTAGTGGTAGTTGGTGTCGAACCACTTCGTCATCTCGAGCGGTGTGACCCCCTTGCCGCCCCGGCAAGCGAGGAAGTGCGCGGTCAGGCCGCCGGCCTCGGCGCCGCCGTGGCGGTCGGCCACGATGCCGGCCATCTCGGCGGCGTCGAGCACGTGGTCGTAGAGGGCGAAGTCGCCGACCGGGACGACGTCGATGCCGGCGTCGCTCGCCAGCCGCAGGTTCTCGGCCCGCAGCTCCCTGGCGACCTCGCGCAGGTCATCCGCTTTCGTCTCACCCGCCCAGAAGCGCTCGAGCGCCCGCTTCAGCTCGCGATCGGCTCCGATTCGGGGGAGCCCCAACACCGCGGTGCGTGCCATGAGTACATCTCCTTCTGCCGAGCGACCCGGTTCGCGGGGTCGCAGTTGTCGGTATACCGCCCGGAGGGCGGCGAGTCGACAGGTCTTCGGGCTCGGATGTGCCGGAAGCGACCGCCTTCCCAGGCCAGAGGGCCCAGTGGCGTCGTGGCCGCCTCCTCATCCCTACCGCTGCGCGTCAGCTCCGGCCTTCAACCGGATTCCCTGACCCCGGCTCGGGGTGATCGACTCCGGGACGGACGATACCGGGCCTACTGGTCGCGAAGCTTCGCCAGCAGGGTTTGGAGGGATTCGCGAAGCTCCTGGATGTCCTCCGGGCTGGTGAGCTTCGCCCACTCCTTCTCCACTTCCCTGCCGGCCTTCACCGCCACTGGCCTGACCGCCTGGCCGCGCTCGGTCAGGAACACGAGGCGGGCGCGGCGATCATTCGGATCTGGCCTTCGCTCCAGGTAGCCGAGCTTCTCGAGCTGCTCGACCGACTGCGCCATCGACTGCTTGCGCACCCGCGCCAGGCTCGCCAGCTCGCTCACCTGGATGCCTTCGTCGGGCACGAACGGGATCACGTTGGCGTTGGCGGCGCCGAGTCCCTCGAAGCCGGCCTTCTGCAGCGCATCGTGCACGTGGTTGCCCCAGTGCTGGTTCAGCAGCCGGAGCAGCAGGCCGAGCAGCGGTACGGGTTCATGAGCTTTTGCCATATAGACAGGTGCCTGACTATTTTGCTACAGTAGTCAGGCGCCTGTCCAATTCTACCCGAGAGGACTCGACATGAGCCAGCAACCAAAGCTCACCTTCGGCCAGCAGCTCGCATTCGCCCACCGGACGCTCACCCGGCGGCTCCATCTGACGCTCGAGAAGGAGGGCGTCGCGCCGGCCACCTGGTACGCGCTGATCACGCTCAACACCCGCGGCGCGATGACGGTCGACGCGCTGCGCGAGGAGCTCGCGCAGGCGCCGGCGGTGGCGTCCGTGGACGAGCTGTCACACCAGGGTCTCGTCAGCGTCAGCGACGAGATCGCCAACCTGACCCCCGAGGGCTGGGCCCTGTTCGAGCGACTGCGCGAGATCGTGCAGGGCCAGACGCAGCAGCTGATGCAGCCGCTCGACCCCGCCGACATCGAGACGACCAAGCGGGTGCTCGGCGAGTTGACCGCGCGGGCGGAGGAGCTCATCGCGGCCGCGTGACCGCAACAGCGATCGTGCGCGGAAGTGTGGCGATTTGGTCACGTATACCGTGGTCAGAGCGCCACACTTCCCGCACTCAGCCCTCCTCCTCGGCCAGCACCTCGTTCGCGATCGCGAACGCGCCGTTCGCCGCCGGCAGCCCGGCGTAGATCGCGGTGTGCAGCAAAACCTCGCTGATCTCCTCCGGCGTCAGCCCGTTGCGGCGCGCCGCTCGCACGTGCATTGCGATCTCGTTCTCCGCTCGCAGGGCCACCAGCGCCGCCAGGGTGATCGCGCTGCGCATCCGCCGGTCGAGTCCCGGGCGGCTCCAGATCTCGCCCCACGCGTAGCGGGTGATGAACTCCTGGAAGGGCTCGGTGAACGGCGTGGTGCGCTCGATCGCGCGGTCCACGTGGGCGTCGCCCAGGACTTCGCGGCGGGTCTTCATCCCCTGGTCGCGGTCGCTCATGAAGCCTCCTGAGTTTCGAGGTGTTCCAAGATCAGCGGTGTGACTATCTCCGGCCGCTGGAGCGAGACGAGGTGGCGCGCGTTCGGCACCACCTCAAAGCTCGCTCCCGAAATGCGCTCGGCGATCAGGCCACCGGCCTCCGGCGGCGCCGCCGGGTCGTCGGAGCCCGAGATCACCAGCGTGGGCGCCTCGATCCCGCGGATCAGCTCGCGCAGGTCCATCGCCGCTATCGCCTCACAGCACGCGGCGTACGCCTCCGGGTCGGTGCCGAGGAAGTTCGCGCGCGTCCGGGCGATCACCGGCGGATCCTGCTCCACGAAGTCGGGCGTGAACCAGCGGCCGATGGTCGCGTCGAGAACGGGCGCCACGCCCTGCTCGCGCACCAGCGCCGCGCGCTCGCGCCACGGCTCGGGCGGCGCCATAGACGCCGAGGTGGCGCACAGCACCAGTCGCTCGACGCGCTCCGGATGGTGCGCGGCCACCCACATCCCGGTCATGCCGCCGATCGACACGCCGCAAATCGAGGCGCGCTCGACCTCGAGGCGATCGAGCAACTCGATCAGGTCGTCCGCGAGGTCCGCGATCTCATACGGGCCGGCGGGCGCGGGCGACCCGCCATGGCCGCGCGTGTTGTACCGCAGCACGCGGAAGTTCGTCTGCAGCGCGGGCACCTGGGGCGCCCACATCTCCCAGGTGGTGCCGAGCGAGTTCGACAGCACCACCACGGGCGCGCCGGGCGGTCCGTTCAGCGTGCGGACGAGCTCGACGCTCATGCGCGGTGGGCCGCCAGCGCGCGGTCGATCAGCTCGCCCGCCACGCCGAGGTAGGCCTCCGGCGCGAGCGCCTTCTCCAGGCCGTCGGGGCCGAGCGCGTCGGCCACCTCCGGCAGCTCGAGCAGCGCCTCGCGGAGCGAGCGGCCCTCGGACGCGGCGCTCTGTGACGCCGTCTCGAGCAGCTCGTTCGCCGCGGGCCGACCGAGCGCGCCTGTCAGCGCCGTGGCCACGCTCTCCGCCATGAGCAGCCCATCGGTGAGGTCGAGGTTCGCGCGCATTCGCTCCGGCGACAGCTCGAGCGCCTCGAGCGACTCGCGCACTGCCGCCGCGGCCGAGCCCGTCAGGCGCAGCAGGTCGGACAGCGTCTCCCACTCGGCCTGCCACGCGCCCGCGGCACGCTCGTGCTCCTGCCCCATCGTGGCGAGCATCGTGGCCACCAGGCCGGGTACCCGCTCGACACACGCGACGGCCGCCACGGCCGCCACCGGGTTGCGCTTGTGCGGCAGGGTGGACGAGCCCCCGCGCCCGTCGCCACCGGCCTCGGTGGCCTCCCCCACCTCGGTCTGCGCGAGCAACGTCACGTCGCGGGCCACCTTGCCGAGCACGCCCGCGGTGGCGCCGAGGGCGCCCGCGAGCAGCGCGGGGCGCACCCGCACCGTGTGCCAGGGCAGCACCGGGTCGGCAAGCTCGAGCCGACGGGCCGCCTCGGCCGCCACCACGAGCCCCTTGTCGCCCAGCGACGCCAGCGTTCCCACGGCGCCCCCCAGCTGCAGCGCCAGGCTGTCAGAGCGCACGGCAGCCAGCTGCGCTCGCGCCTCGTCTAGGCCCACCAGCCAGCCGGCCGCCTTCAGCCCGAACGTCAACGGCAGCGCCTGCTGCAGCAGCGTGCGGCCCACAGCCGGCGTCGAGCGGTGCCGCTCGGCCAGCGCGGCGCAGGCGTCCGCGGCGGCGGCGAGGTCCTCGAGCAGCGGCGAAAGCGCGCGCCGCGCAACGAGCATCGCCGCGGTGTCGAGCACGTCCTGGCTGGTGGCTCCGCGGTGCACGTGCGCGGCGGCGTCCTCCGGCAGCTGGGCGGTCAAAGCGCGCACCAGCCCGGGCACCGGCGTGCCCTTGTCGCCGGCGCCGCGACCGATCTCCGCCAGGTCATACAAATCCGCGTCGCACTTGGCCGAGATCGCCTCGGCCACCTCTGGAGGGGCCAGCCCCGCCGCCGCCAGCCCGTTCGCCAGCGCGGCCTCGAAGTCGAGCATCGCCTGCAACCACGCCCGGTCGTCCACGCAAGCGGCCACGCCGCCGCGGGCGAACAGCTCCCCGAACAGTCCCTCAGACTGAGAAGAAGACGGTCTCATGCTCCCCCTGGAGGTGTACATCGAAGCGATACCCATCCTCGCTCTTGGCGGCGATCAGGGTCTCAGATGCGGTGCCCTCAGGGAGCGAGGAGAGCACCGGGTCGGCCGCGTTGGCGGCCTCCTCGTCGGGGAAGTAGATACGCGTAACCACGCGCGCGAGCAGCCCGCGCGCGAACACCGACACCTCGATGTGCGGCGCCTGCATGGCGCCGTTCGGGCCCGGCACCAGGCCGGGCTTCACGGTGTGGATCGACCAGCGGCCCTCGTCATCGGTGCCGGAACGGCCGAAGCCGCGGAAGCTGGTCTCGCCTCCGCGCGGATCGTCGGGGTGCGGATAGCGGCCCTGAGGATCGGCCTGCCAGGTCTCCACGACGGCGTCCGGGATCGGATCGCCGGCGCCATCGAACACGGTCCCGTGGATCGTGAAGCGGCCGGTCTCGTCTTCGGGAACCACGTCCTTCCCGTCCGGCCAGGTGAGGCCGATGGAGAAGAAAGGGCCCACCGTCCGGGAAGGCGTCACAGCCATGGCGGCCACTATTCGTGAGGCTCCTCGAACAGCGTCTCGTCAGGCCCGCGCAGGACGATGTCCCACTTGAAGCCGAGCGCCCACGAGTCCTCGGTGGTGTCCCAGTCGAAGCTCGAGATCATCCGCTCGCGCGCCTTCGGGTCGCGCACGGAGTTGAAGATCGGGTCCTCAGGGAAGAGCGGGTCGCCCGGGAAGTACATCTGGGTGACCAGGCGCTGCGTGAACGCGCGGCCGAACAGCGAGAAGTGGATGTGCCGCGGGCGCCAGGCGTTCGGATGATTGCCCCACGGATACGCGCCGGGCATGATCGTGACGAACTTGTAGTGGCCCTCGGAGTCCGTGACGCAGCGGCCCACGCCGGTGAAGTTGGGGTCGAGCGGCGCGGGCGTGCGATCCACGCGGTGGGCGTAGCGGCCGGCCGCGTTCGCCTGCCAGATCTCCACGAGCGTGTCGGGAATCGGCTTTCCGTTGCCGTCGAGCACGCGGCCCGACAGGTTGATGCGCTGGCCGAGCGGAGCTCCCTCGTGCTGTCTTGTGAGGTCGTAGTCGAGCTCCTTCAGCCGGCCCTCGCCGAGCAGCGGGCCGGTGACCTCGGTGAGCGTGTGCGGCAGTGCGACCAGGCTGTTCTTCGGCGCGCGCAGCTCAGTTGAGCGGTAATCCGGCCAGTCGAGCGGTGGATCCACGTCAACGTTGTCGCGGCGGTAGCCACGCACGAGAAGACCGCTTTCGGTCTGCTGCCACTCAGTGTCGGTCATAAAAGGTCAGACAGATCGTAAAACGTCAGGCTGATTATTATGACCGGCCCGGCGGCTTCTGTGTAGCCAGGAGATCGCGCAGGACCTCGAGCTCCTCGGCGGTGGGTGGAGGCGTGACGGCCAAGCCGTCGGCCACCGCGAGCGGCCAACCGGTGGCCTCGCGCGCCTGGTCGGGGTCGATGCCGTCGTGCACCTGGGTCAGCGTCAGCTCGCACGACTCGGGGTCCGGCTCGAGCACGCCGAGGTCGGTGATCACCTTCACCGGCCCGCGCCCCCTGAACCCGAGCCGCTCGCGATCCCCGGGCCCGCTGCCGAAGCCGACCGAGGTGACGAAGTCCACCTTCTCCACGAACGTCCGCGGGCTCTGGCGCACGATCACGATCACCTGGTCGCACGACGCCGCGATCTCGGGCGCGCCGCCCGCGCCCGGCAGGCGCACCTTCGGATGGTCGTAGTCGCCGCCGATCACTGTGGTGTTGATGTTCGCGAAGCGGTCGATCTGCGCCGCCCCGAGGAAGCCCGTGTCGATCCGGCCGGGCTGCAGCCAGTAGTTGAAGATCTCCGGGACGCTCACCACCGAGTCCGCCGTCTCCGCCAGCTCGCCGTCGCCGATGGAGAGCGGCAGAGTGCTCGGCTTAGCGCCGATCGTGCCCGACTCGTAGACGAGCACGAGGTTCGGCGCATGCGTCCTGCGGGCCAGGTTGGCGCCGGTGCTGGGAAGGCCGATACCGACAAAACACACGGCGCCGTCGCGCAGCGCGCGCGAGGCAGCCACGGTCATCAGCTCGTCGGACGTAATCCCGGTATCGGTGGGGGAGGAGGTCATACGCGGCTGCTCTCCTCCTCGTAGATCTCCTCCTCGAGCCAGGCGCCGAACGTGTCCGGGTCGCGGCTGATCTCGTCCCAGCGGCGGTAACCCTCGTTGTCGCGCTGGTAGTACCCCTGCGCGTATGAGGGGCGCGCCCCACCAGGCACCTCGGACACGCAGGTGACGGCCCACGACGGGATCACGATCGCGCCGGGCTGCGGCTTCAGCTCGTCCACGATCTCCTCGACGGTGACGAGCGAGCGCCTGGACGCGAGCACGGTTTCCTTCTGCACGCCGATGATGCCCCAGAGCTGCACGTTGCCGTCGCGATCGGCGCGTTGCGCGTGGATGATCCCCACGTCCGGCCGCAGCGCCTCGACGGCGGTCAGCTGCTCGCCGGTGAACGGGCAGGTGATCGACTTGATCGTGGCGGTGTGCTTCTGCAGGTCGGTGCCCACGTAGCCCCTGAGCACCGCGAACGGCAGATCCGAAGCCCCGGCCATGTAGCGGTTGGCCATACCGGCGTGGCTGTGCTCCTCGATTTCTAGCGGAACCGGCCAGCCGCGCTGCACCGCGTCTCGGAAGCGGTGGAGCGATCCGACGCCCGGATTCCCTCCCCACGAGAAGACCAGCTTGCGCGCGCAGCCGGCGCCGATCAGCTGATCGAAGATCACGTCGGGGGTCAGGCGGATCAGCGTGAGGTCGCGCCGGCGCTGGCGGATGATCTCCTGGCCCGCGGCGAACGGGATCAGATGCGTGAAGCCCTCGAGCGCGACTGAATCGCCGTCACGGACCAGATTCGCGACGGCTTGGGCGAGGGGCATCACCTCGGCCATTGCCGGCTAGCTGGTCTCCCCCGTGCCTGCGGCGTACCGCGCCAGCGCCTCCCTGCCCACGCGCTGGAGGTCGCGCAGGTAGCTCTCGTGGGCCTGCCAGAGGGGATCGTCTGTGCGCGCGGCTCCCAGGCGGACGGTGTCCTGGTGCGCGTCGAGCAGCTCGTACACGAGGCTGAGCAGCGTCGGCTCTACCTCATAGGTGGTCTGTGCGGTGGGTTGAGCGTCCATGCCTAGTCGAGTCCTTGTTCGTAATGAGAACATCTGCTCACATGGCGCACTATAACGACGCGGGCGGCTCTTACCAAACGACAATTGCAGGGTCGTTCGCATTCCGAACAAGCATGAGTCAAACTGCGCCATTCCCCGTATGACCCAGCCGCGCAACTCGGACTATGTGCAGTCGCTGGAGCGCGGCCTCTCGGTGATCCGCGCCTTCGACGAGGACCATCGCGAGATGGCTCTCAGCGAGGTGGCGCGAGCCACGGGACTCACGCGAGCCGCCGCCCGCCGCTTCCTGCTCACCCTCGTGAAGCTGGGCTACGTGCACTTCAACGACGGGCGCTTCTCGCTGCGGCCGCGCGTGCTCGAGCTTGGGTTCGCCTACCTGTCCAGCCTGACGCTGCCGGAGGTGGCGCAGCCGCACCTCGAGCAGCTCGTGGCCAAGGTGAACGAGTCGTCGTCGATCTCGGTGCTCGACGACACGGAGATCGTCTACGTCGTCCGCGTGCCCACGCGGCGGATCATGAGCATCACGCTGGCGGTGGGCACGCGGCTGCCCGCGTACGCCACGTCGATGGGGCGCGTGCTGCTCGCCGCCCTGCCCGACGACGAGCTGGACGAGCGCCTGGGGCGGATCGAGTTCCAGGCGCTGACCAAGCGCACGGTTGCCGACCAGGACGCCCTGCGTACCGTTCTCGCCAGCGTGCGCCGGCAGGGCTACGCGCTCACGGATCAGGAGCTCGAGGAGGGGCTGCGCTCGGTGGCGGTGCCGATTCGCGATGCGTCCGGCACCACGGTCGCCGCGTTGAACGTGTCGGTCCACGCGAGCCGCGCCACGATCCAGGCGCTGCGCAACGAGTTCCTCCCGCACGCGCTGGAGGCCGCCGCCGCCATCGATGCCGAGCTGCGCAGCTCGGGCCTGCGGACGCCGGGCTCCACGCGGCCTTGACAAGCAACTGACCCTTCCCGAGACTTCGTTCTCTAAGCGCATGGTGGTACGCATTGCGCACACGACGACTTAGGGAGTGGGAATGGCAACCGTGGAGATTGCTCAGGAGCAGCAGCTCCTGATTGGTGGCCGCTGGACGGGCGCGAGCGCCGGCGGCACCTACGAGAAGGCGAACCCCTACACCGGCGAGAGCGCAAGCAGCGCCGCGGCGGCCAAGCGCGAGGACGCGCAAGCCGCGGTGGAGGCGGCCCACGAGGCGTTCCAGGAGTGGGGCCGCAGCGCACCCGCGCTGCGCCGGAAGATCCTGCTGAAGGCGGCCGACCTGCTCGAGGAGCGCGCGCCCGAGGTGGCCGGCATCGTCACCGAGGAGAC
>JBKPDA010000058.1:0-18583 GCA_046727635.1 Actinomycetota bacterium
AGCCTGAGGCGAGGCGGGTGTTCGACCTCGACGGGCCGCAGCTCGTGTCCGTGGCGCGCACCCTCGCGTGCGGCCAGTACCTGAGCGGGCGGCCGCTTTCGCCGGCGCCGCACCTGTTCATCGGGGCGGTCGAGAACGCGGGCGCGCCGCCGTTCGAGTACCGCGTGGAGCGCGCGATGAAGAAGGTGGAGGCGGGCGCGCGCTTCCTGCAGCTGCAGATCGGTTTCCGCCCCGACCTGCTCGAGCGCTTCATGGCCGAGGCGCACGCGGTCGGGCTCGACCGGCAGGCCGCGCTCATTCCTTCGATCACGATCCTGCGCTCCGCCAAGGCGCTGCGCTTCGTCAACGACAAGGTGCCGGGTATCGAGGTGCCTGACGAGGTGATCGCGCGCGTTGAGGCGGCGTCGGACCAGAAGGTGGCCTGCTTCGAGCTCGCGCGCGAGCTGGCCGCGCACGCCATGTCGCTACCCGGCGTGGCGGGACTGCACTTCATCTCGTTCCGAAAGGACGCGGGCATAGCCAAGCTCTGCACCCGCCTCGGGATCCAACCACTAGCCGAAAGGGAGGCATCGGATCAGCATGCACACGGTCCTTCAGTCGCGGTCTAAGACCGTCACCATCGGTCACGACCAGCCGTTCTGCGTGATCGGCGAGCGCATCAACCCCACCGGGCGCAAGCGGTTCGCCGAGGAGCTGCGCGGCGGCGACCTGTCGACGGCCGAGAGCGACGCTGTGGCACAGGTGGAGGCCGGCGCCGACATGCTCGATGTGAACGCGGGAATCCCGCTCGTGGACGAGCCCGAGCTCTTGAAGAGCATGCTGCGGGCGGTGCAGGGCGTGGTTGAGGTGCCGATCTGCATCGACTCGTCCGTGATCGAGGCGCTGGAGGCCGGGCTGTCGGTGTATGAGGGCAAGCCGCTCGTGAACTCCGTGACCGGCGAGGACGACCGGCTCGAGGAGATCCTGCCGCTCGTGGCGCGTCACGGCGCCGCGGTGATCGGCCTCGCCAACGACGAGACGGGCATTCCCGAGACCCCGCAGCAGCGGCTCGACATCGCTCGCAAGATCGTGTCGGCGGCGGGTGACCACGGCATTCCTCCCGAGGACGTGATCATCGATCCGCTGGCGATGACGGTCGGTGCCGCCACCGACGCGGTCACGATCACTATGGAGACCATCTCGCGGATCCGCGATGAGCTGGGCGTGAACATGTGCCTGGGCGCGTCGAACGTGTCGTTCGGGCTGCCGCGGCGGCACGCGTTGAACGCCGCCTTCCTCCCGATGGCGATGGCGGCCGGCCTCACGAGCGCGATCATGAGCTGTGCGCCCGAGGTGGTGGAGTCGGTGCGCGCGTCCGACCTGCTGCTGGGTCACGACGAGTGGGGCGCCAGCTGGATCGCCGCCCACCGCGCGCGCGAGGCGGAGGCGCAGGCGGCGTCGTGAGCGCTCGGCCGTCAGCCGTGCCCGACCCGCCCGACTCCGGGGAGCCGATGGAAGCCGACGGCGCCGAGCGCGTACTCCTCCGCTTCCTGCCCGACGGCACGGAGGTGCGTGTGCCGAGCGGCACCCCGATCTTCGACGCCGCTTCGTGGAACGGCGTCGCCATCGACTCCACCTGCGGCGGCCACGGTACCTGCCGGAAGTGCAAGGTGCAGGTGCTCTCCGGCGAGGTGCCGGTAAGCGATGTGGACCCGCGCGCGTTCAGCGCACAGGAGCTCCACGACGGCTGGCGGCTCGCGTGCAGGGCGCCGGCGCGCTCGGATCTCGCGGTCCACGTGCCGCCTTTGCAGACGCGCCCCAAGGCCGCGCTGGTGGGCGTCGGCCGCCACGTGATCCTGCGCCCGGCGGTGCAGAAGCGCTACGTGGAGCTGGAGGAGCCGTCGCTCGAGGACCAGCGCTCGGACGTGCAGCGGCTGCTCGACGCGATCGACGACCTCGAGCCGCACGTGCCGCTCGAGGTGCTGCGCCAGCTCGGCGGCGTGCTGCGCGAGTCGCACTTCAAGGTCACCGCAGTGATCGTGGACGAGGAGATGGTGGACGTGGAGCCGGGCGACACCACCGGCCGCCGCCTGGCGATGGCGTTCGACCTCGGCACCACCACGGTGGTGGCCACGCTGCTCGACCTCGAGTCCGGCCAACCGCTCGCCGTGCGCTCGATGCTGAACCGCCAGCAGCCGTTCGGCGGCGATGTGATCTCGCGCATCTCGGCGACGATGCTCGACCCGAACGCGCTCGAGGAGCTGAGCACCCGCGCGCGCGACACGCTGCACGAGCTGGCGGTCGAAGTCTGCGAGGAGGCCGAGGTCGAGGCGGGCGAGGTCTACGAGATCACGCTGTGCGGCAACGTGACGATGACCCAGCTCGCGCTCGGCATCGACCCCGAGCCCCTGTCTATGGCGCCGTTCGTTGTGGCGGCGCACCAGCTGCCCCCGGTGCGCGCCGCCGATTTCGGTGTCGGCGTGCACCCGCGGGCGCCGGCGTTCGTGTTCCCCTCGATGGGCGCCTACGTAGGCGGCGACATCGTGGCCGGCCTGCTCGCCACCGGCATCGCGCGCGATCGCCGTCTGCGGCTGTTCATCGACGTGGGCACCAACAGCGAGATCGCCCTCGGCTCGAACGAGCGCGTTTTGGCCACCGCGGCGCCGGCGGGCCCGGCGTTCGAGGCGGCGCAGATCCGCTGTGGGATGCGGGCCGCCGAGGGCGCGATCGAGGGCGTGAAGATCGAGGGCGATTCGGTCTCGTTGCAGGTGATCGGGGACGCGGAGCCGGTGGGGATCTGCGGCTCGGGCCTCGTGGACTGCGTGGCCGAGCTGGTGCACGCCGGGGTGCTCGATCACTCGGGCCGGTTCGTACCGGATGAGTCGCTGGACGGGCTTCTCGCCGAGCGGCTTACGAAGATCGGCGAGGAGCGAGTGTTCGTGCTTCAGTGGCGCGGCAGCGACCCTGCAGAAAGCGTCTTCCTGTCCCAGCGCGACGTCCGCGAGCTGCAGTTCGCGAAGGCCTCGATCGCTACCGGCTGGAACCTCCTCGTCCGGGACCTCGGCGTCGAACCCGGCGACATCCAGCAGGTGCTGCTCGGCGGCAGCTTTGGCGCCTACCTCTCCCCCGCCAGCGCGATCCGGATCGGGCTCGTGCCGCCGCTGGCGCTGCCGCGGATCGTGTCGGCCGGGAACGTGGCCGGCGAGGGCGCGAAGATCGTCGCGCTGAGCCACCGCGAGCGGGCCGAGGCGCTGTCGATCGTCCGCGAGGTGGAGTACGTGGAGCTATCGGGCCGCGCCGACTTCAACGACCTGTTCGTCGACCAGCTCGCCTTCCCAGGATGAGCATCGCGGTGATCGCCTGTGGCGCGCTGGCGGTCCACGTGCGCGACATCGCGAGGCGACGCGGCTTCGAGGTCGACGTGTTCCCGGTGCCGGCGCCGCTGCACAACCGGCCGGAGCTGATCGCGCCGGCGGTTGCGGAGCTGGCGGCGTCGCTTCGCGGTCGCTACTCGCGGGTGGTGCTCGCGTACGCCGACTGCGGAACGTACGGGGCGCTGGACGAGCTGGGCCTCGAGCGCCTGCGTGGGGACCACTGCTACGACGTGTTTGCTTCCGACGAGGTACGCGAGGCGATGGCCTCGGAGCCGGGCACCTACTTCCTTACGGACTTCCTGGCCCGCACGTTCGAGCACACCGTGGTGAGGTCGCTGGGCCTGGACCGGCACCCGGAGCTGCGGGACGACTACTTCGGGGCGTATACACGCGTGGTGTGGCTGGCGCAGAGGCGGACGCCGGCGGCGGAGCGGGCCGCACGGCGGGCGGCTTCGCGCATCGGATTGCCGCTGGAGATCCGCGAGGTGGGCGACGTCGGCCTCGAGCGGGAGCTGGAACGTCTGGTGTCGGGTGTCGGGTGTCGGGTGTCGGGTTTGGCTGGGTAGGCCAGCCGCGCGAGCATCCTCAGACGGCCAACGGCCCCGACACCCGAGACCCGACACCCGAGACCTCGTCCTTGAGCCGCGCCATCTCCGGATCGAAGCGCGGCTCGGAGACCACCGTCGCGCCGTGGTCCACGCGCTCGCTGTGGACCGCCAGCGCCGTTCCGGGCTCCGAGAGCTCCAGCGGCAGGTAGCCGTACAGGATGCTCTCCCCCAGCGTCGCGCCGTAGGCCGCGCTGGTCACGTAGCCCACGGGCGATCCGTCGGAAAGCAGAGGCTCCTTCCCCACCAGCACCACCGAGGGGTCGTCCGTCACGAGGCAGCACAACCGACGCGATACGCCTCGCTCCTTGATCTCCGCCGCCGCCTCGCGGCCGATGAAGTCCGCGTCCTTTGACAGCCGCACCGCCCAGCCGAGCCCCGACTCGTACGGATCGTGCTCCTCGTCGATGTCCTGGCCCCAGAGCCGGTAGCCCTTCTCGAGTCTCAGCGAGTCGTAGGCGGCGCCCCCGCAGGCGACGGCGCCCAGCCCGCGGCCCGCCTCCCAGAGCGCGTCCCACAAGCCCCGGCCGAACTCAACCGGCGCGTAGATCTCCCAGCCCAGCTCGCCCACGTACGAGAGCCGCAGCGCGCGGCACGGCACCGCGCCGATGTCGAACGAGCCGGCGCGCATGTAGGGAAGAGCCTCGTTCGAGAGGTCCGCGTCCGCGACGCTGCCCACAAGATCGCGCGCCAGCGGGCCCCACACGCCGATGCAGCAGAGCGACGAAGTGCGGTCGTCGAGCCTCACCGAGCCGTCCACGGGCAGGTGCTTGCTCATCCAGGCGATGTCGTGACGGCCCACCGCCCCGCCGGTAACGACCCAGAAACGATCCTCGCCGAGGCGGGTGACGGTGAGGTCGCACATGATCCCGGCGCGCGGAGACAGCATCGCCGTGTAGACGATCGTGCCGACCGGCTTGTCCACGTCGTTGGCCGCCAGGCGCTGGAGGAAGGCGAGCGCGCCCGGACCGCTCACCTCCACCTTGGTGAACGGCGTGAGGTCGAAGATCCCGGCGCGCTCGCGGCAGGCGCGGTGCTCGGCAACGGCGATAGGCGACCAGTAGCGGGCCGCCCACTCGGAGTGCGGCACCACCTCGTCGCCCGTGAGCAGCTCCCTGTTCCGGCCGTACCACTGGGGGCGCTCCCAGCCGGCGCTCTCGAAGAACATCGCACTGAGCGCGAGCTGTCGCTCGTAGAACGGCGTGGTGCGCTGGCCGCGCACCTGCTCCTGCTGCTGGCGCGGGTGGAGCACGTCGTACACCTCGCGGTAGCCCTGCGCTCCTCGCGCGCGCGTGTAAGCACGGCTCGTGCCGTGGGCGTCGAAGCGCTGGGGGTCGCACTCGTGCAGGTCCACGCGCGCGTCGCCATGGGTCATCAGCTCGGCCAGCACGCGCCCGGAACCGCCGGAGTGCGTGACCCAGATGGCCTGCGCGAGCCACAGCCCGCGCGCCGCCGCGGTCTCGCCGAGCAGCGGAAAGCCGTCGGGCGTGAACGACATCAGCCCGTTGAAGGCGCGCACCAGCTCCACATCTCGTAGCGGCGGCAGCAGCCGACCCGCCTCCTCGCGCGCCGATGCGAAGTCGTCCGGGGTGAACGGCTCGATCGAGGGCTGCTCACCACCGTCCTCCCACTCGTGGATCTCCGACGGGTCGGTGAGCAGCGGCGCGTGGCGGTAGTTGCCGATGGCGTAGGCGTCGGCAACCTGGCGGAAATACATGGAGTGGTCCTGGTGGCGGAGGATCGGATGGACTACCTCGCGCGTCTCCCCCGCCAGCTCCGGCAGCGGCGCCGTGTAGGCGAGCTGGTGCTGCACCGGCACGAGCGGCACGTTCAAGCCGGGCGCGAGCCGCGCCAGCAGAGGACCCCACATGCCCGCGGCGATCACCACGTGCTCGGTGCGGATCGCGCCGAGCGCGGTCTCGACGCCCACCACCCGGCCGCCCTCCACCAGCAGGCCGGTGGCGTCGCACAGCTCGAACATGCGCAGCGCATCGCCGGCGGCGGCCCCCAGGGCCGCGGCGGCGTCGACGGCCTTGGCGATCCCGTCGCCCGCCACGTGGAGGCCGCCCAGCAGGAGGCCGGGGTCGATCAGCGGAATGAGCTCGGCCACCTCGGCCGGGGTCAGCAAGCGGGCGTCGAGCCCGTAGCCCCGGGCGCGCGCCCAGCGCCGGTCGAGCTCGGCCCAGCGCTCTTCGGTGGTGGCCAGCTCGATGCCGCCGACGGGGTGGTAGGCGCCGTGCTCCACCAGGAGCTCGACCGTCCAGCCGGCGAGACGGGTCATCGTGCGCGAGGGGTTGTGCTGGAAGACCAGGCCGGGCGCGTGCGACGTGGAGCCACCGGTGCGCCAGAGCGGGCCGCGGTCGATCAGAACGAGGTCGTCCCAGCCCTGCTGGGCGAGGTGGTACGCCACGCTCGCACCGGCGATGCCCCCGCCGACGATCACTGCCCGCGCGGAGGCCGGAAGGCGCGCCTCGCTCATGGACAACTGATATATCAGACCCGGAGCGGGAGCTCAAGCGGGGGCCCAAGCGCCATCGCCCGGGCCCCCGCAAAGGCCAGAGCTATTCCGCGGGGATCTCCCCGTAGACCATGTTGAGGTCCATCCCCTGCGAGCGCCGGTAGAACTTCGACCCGACGTAGATCGCGATCGCCAGCAGGTACAGGCCGCCCATGAAGTACAGCGACGAGTGCTTGTTGACGCCGTAGACGTCGTCCTGGAACCACTTGTAGAGGCAGAAGCTCAGGAAGAGGATGAACGCCCCAGCCGCGAACGTGATCAGCGGTAGGCCGAACACCTTGTACTTGGCGATCGGCGACGCGTTGTAGATCTCAGGCTTGCGCCACGGCAGGATTGCCGCCGCCACGGCCGACCCGAAGAAGGTGATCGCGATCACCAGCGTCGCGTCGAGCGTGTAGTCGTGGAAGGTCGTGTTGAACGAGTAGAGCGCCGCCAACCCGATCGACGGAACCAGCATGAGCAGCACCGCCACAACCGGGACGCCGTTACGGTTCACCTTGGCTGCCGCCTCGGGCAGCACGCGATCGAACGCCGCAGCGAAGATCACGCGCGTGGACGACAGGAACAGCGTGCCGACCCAGCCGAAGAACCACAGGGACATCACCGCGACCAGAATGAACTGGAGCACGTGGCTGCCGAAGAACGACGCCGCGAACAGGGCCGGGTACGGGAACACGGGCGTTGCGCCGGTGCCTGCGTAGTAGGCGTTGTTCGAGGCGTTGTAGAACGTCCAGCCCATCGTCTTCGAGAACAGCAAGAACAGCACCACCGCGACGATCGTGGTGGCCACCAGGGCCCCGCCCATCGCGTAGATGTTCTTGCGGAAGTCCGAGGCGCCGCGCACCTCGCCATACAGGGTGGCGCCCCAGTTCGACCACAGGTTGAAGAACGCCATGAACGGGATCAGCAGGAACGTCGCCCCAATCGTGAACGAGCCGACCGCCGGCGGCGTGTAGCCGTCGGTGCCCGCCTTCAAGGTCTTCCCGTACGCGTTGTCGACGCCGAACAGGTCCTTCGACTGATGGTTGAAGTGGTGGATGAACCCGGTCTTCGAGTTCACGAGCAGCAGGAGCATCATCACGGCGAGGGCGACGACACCGCCGTAGAAGCAGAACTTCTGGATGCGCGCATACGTGCGGATGCCGAGGCCGATCAAGAACGACGCCAGCACCGCGGTGATCAGCGACGCGACGAACAGTCCGTGATGCAGGTTGCTGAAGTACGTGACCCCGCCGTGCCAGCCGGCGATGGCCGCCAGCGGCACGATGACCATGTTGGCGAGGATCCCGCCGTAGATCGGGACCCAGAGCCAGAGGATGAACCACCATCCCGCGATGGCCAGCACGAAGCCGATCCCGCCGCCCAAGACGCGACTCATCCACACGTAGTCGCCGCCCGCACGCGGCATCGCCGCGATCAAAGAGGCGTATGTGATGCCCTGGAGCACGAGGTAGGCACCCGCCCCCAGTACCGCCCAAAGCAGGCTGCCCTTGGGAACGAACGGCGCGTAAGAGAACGCCACGAATCCGAGCGTGACGATGTTGATCGAGAACGCCGCATAGATGAACGCGTCGCGTACCGACCATCCCCGGACGAGCCCTGTGGCCTTTCGAACGAAGAGCGATTGCTCTCCCATTTGTCCAGCGCCCGCTGCAACGGTTGCCATCTCTGACTACCTCCTCGTGTTGCGCATCTCAGCCGCTTGTCAAAACGAACTTCTTGACCTTCTTCTTGCCGTCCAAGTCGATTACCGCGCCAAGCAGCTGGCCCTGCTCGTATGAGCTGCCCGGGTTGATGCACAGGGTCTTGCCGAGGCGCGTCGTGCCCCTCGCCTCGTGGATGTGCCCGTGCAGGCCGAGCGCCGGCTGGTGCTCCTCGATCACCTGCCGGACCGCCGTCGAGCCGACCGGCACGGTGGAGCGCCCGGCGTCCTTCAAGTCCATCTCGGCCGTGAGCTGGGGAGCGTCGTCCAGCCCGGTGCCGTACGGCGGGCAGTGCAGGCTGAAGATCGTCTTCTCCGGCTCGGCCGTGACGTGCTGGATCATCGCGTCGAAGCGCCGCTTGAGGTCGTCCTCGTCCTCCTCGCGGTACGTGTCCCACGGGGTGCGGTTCGCCCAGCCGCTCGACGCCAGCTGGAAGCCATCGATCTCCACCACTCGTCCCTCTCCCAGTTCGACGGTGCTCGCCGCTGCGACGATCTCGTCGATCTCGAGCTGATCATCGTTGCCGGGGCAGACGAACACGCGAATTCCGCTCCCACCCAGCTTTTCGTCGGCCATCTTCATCCAGCGCTCGACGGTGCCGATCATGTGCTTGTCGAACAGCGTGTGCCAGCGCTCCTCGCTCGCCGACAGCTCCGACAGCTCGTCGGGCGAGGTGCGGAACGGGTAGTAGCCGCGGCGGATCACGGCCTGCTCGAACGCCAGCACCGCGTCCTCGCCGTCCAGCTCCTCGCGGTTCTCGAGCAGCGTCGCGTGCCAGCGGCCGCCGCCGTCATCGACGATCGGCACGAGCGCCTTGCCGGTCATGTCGCCGCCGAGGATCACCACGTCCGCCTTGTAGTGCTCGCCGGAGTTGAGGAACTTCTTCCAGCAGACCTCGGAGCCGTGGATGTCGGTGGCAAAGAAGATCCTCATTGGGAAACCTCCTCGGGCAGCTCGTACCAGCGCTTGCGCTCGCCGACCTTCGCGCGCAGCTTCCAGCCACGGCCCTTCGGCTCCTCCTCGATCCGGCCGAGGATCTCGTCGAAGCGGCTGGTGATGCGCTCGCGGTCGGTGGACTCGAGCTCGTAGTCGTTGACGTGGGAGCGGCAGCGCTCCAGGTTCGCGGTGATCGTGCGCCACAGGCCCCAGTCGGCCGCGCACAGGCTTGCGATGCGGGCCCCGTTCACCGCATCGGCGTCGTGCTCGTCGACGGGGTGGCCGTGCAAGAGCAGCACCGTGTCCCGGACGTCCTTCTCGTTCAGCTCGATGATCTGGAGCTTCGTGAGCAGCAGCTCGGCCAGCGGCACCGTCAGCTGCTCGCCGTCGAGGCGGTCGTTCAGCGGGATCTGGTGGCACATCCGGAAGGAGTCGATGAAGACGTCGACCTGGCGGCCGTGGTGGTCGTCGAAGAACAGCGCCCGCTCGCGCGCGTGCATCGCGTTGAATGTGAGGTGCGGGTCGTAGCCCGCGTCCCGCAGCAGCTTGTCGGCGTCGTTCGACTTCTTCTTGGTCGTAGCGAAGTCGAGATCCTTGTACTCGCGGGAGAGCGAGGCGGGCACCTCGGGGGCGCGGAGCCGCACTGCTACGCCGCCGAGGAGGCGAAGTGGAACCCCGCCTGCTGCCGCGAGCCCGAGCAGGCGCTCGCCCTCCGCGACGATGTCCTCGAGAATCGAGGTTTCCAGAACTCTTCCCCCTCCGGCCGCTTACATGCGACTGGAATTCGACTGATATATCTTAGGCCGGTTGGTCCGAACTGGTCAACCTGAGAGCTGGGTGACCCGCATGTTCGTAGCGGGCGAGTGGCGCTCAGCCGCAAGCGGGGCCGAGGAGCGTGCCACCAGTCCCGCCACCGGCGAGGACATCGGCTCGATCGCCCGGGGCGACCGCGAGGACGCGCGCCGCGCGATCGATGCCGCCGCCGCCGCGTTCCCGGGCTGGGCGGCCGAGACCGCGTTTGCTCGCGCCGCCGCGCTGCACCGCATCGCCGACGTGTGCGAGCGCCGCCGCGACGAGCTGGCCCGCGCGCTGACCCTCGACCAGGGCAAGCCGTTGCAGGCCGAGTCCTTCGACGAGGTGCACGAGCTGATCGCGATGTGGCGCGCGGCGGCGGAGGACGGCGTGCGGCTCGAGGGCTCGATCCCGGCCAGCTCATCCCCGGGCAAGCGCGTGCTGCTCATGCGGCGCCCGCTCGGTCCGGTGGCGGTGGTCACACCGTGGAACTGGCCTTACACGATGCCGGCCGAGATCGTGGCCCCAGCGCTCGCGGCCGGCAACACCGTGGTGTGGACTCCGGCGAGCACCACCGCGGTCTGCTCGGGCCTGCTGGCCGATTGCGTGGCCGAGGCCGACCTGCCGGAGGGGGTGTTCAACTTCGTGCTCGGCCCCGGGCCGGTGGTAGGCGACGAGCTGGTGTCGAACCCGGGCACGGTGGCCGTGGGCTTCATCGGGTCGACGGCCACGGGACGGCGGATTGCCGAGCGTGCCGCCGGCAAGACGCTGCTGCTCGAGATGGGCGGCAACGGCCCGCTGGTGGTGCTCGAGGGCGCCGACCTCGATGCGGCGTCGGAGGCGGCTATCAGCGCCTGCTTCCTCTGCGCCGGCCAGAGCTGCACCGCCGGCGAACGGCTGCTCGTGCAGGAGAGCGTGCGTGAGGAGTTCGTGGCGCGGCTGGCCGCGCGCGTGGAGGCCGAGGTACGCCTGGGCGACCCCTTCGACGCCGCCACCACGATGGGGCCGCTGAACAACGAGGGCGTCGCTTCGAAGATGGACGAGCACGTGCGCGACGCGGTGGAGCGCGGCGCCCGCGTGGTTGCCGGCGGCTCGCGCGTGTCGGGCCACCCCACCGATCTCTACTGGTCGGCCACCGTGCTCGACGGCGTGCCGCCCGAGGCCCAGGCTGCTGTGGAGGAGACGTTCGGCCCGATCGCGCCGATCGTCTCGGTCGACTCGCTCGACCATGCGATCGAGCTGACGAACGCGTCGCCTTACGGGCTGCTGGCCGCGGTCTTCACGGGCGACGTGATGGATGGCCTGCGCTACGCGGACGGCGTCCGCACCGGGCTCGTGAACATCAACGAGACCACCAACTACTGGGAGAACCACCTCCCTTTCGGCGGCCGCGCCGGCACCGACAGCGGCACCGGGCGCGTGGGCGGCCGGCACGCCCTCGAGCGGCTCACCGAGCTGCAGACGATCGTGATCGGCTAGCGCCGGCCTTCGGCCTGCCGAAGCCGCGCTCGCGAGCCTGCCCCCCTACCCCGGGCCCCGCGCCGCTGAGACCCTGGCGGCGTAACTCCAAGCGACCAAGGAGACAGGAATGAAGCTCAGCTTCAGCCCCGAGGAGCAGCGTGCCTGGATGGAGCAGTACCGCTCGAGCGTCGAGCAGAAAGTGGGAGCGCCCGTGATCGCGTTCCTGCCGTTCCACCGTACGAACGCGATGGGAGCCATGGCGATGCACCGCGTCTCACCGCTCGCGGCGAGTGCGATGCGCCTGCTCGCCAAGAAGAAGGCCGGCGGGCTTCCCCCGAACTTCATCCTCGTGCTCACGGCCGACCGCATCTACGCGTACACGTCGAAGACCAGGGTTGACAGCTTCGAGCTGAAGGACGAGCTCGCCGTCTGGGAGCGGGCCGCGATTCGCGTGACCACCCAGGAGACCTCGCTGAACATGCAGCTGACCCTCGAGTCGCCCGCCGAGGGCGAGAAGGTGCTCTGCGAGGCGACCAAGTCCGCGCTGACCGCCGACTTCTTCGCCCCCCTCGCGGGCCCAGCGGCGGCGGCGGCGTGATCCACAAGACGCGCCGCACGTCGATGACGTGGAGCTACCTGAGCTTCGGCCTAATGGTGCTGGCCGTGCTCGCCGCGCTCGTGCTGGTCGCGGCCGGCTGGCCGCAGGCCGGCTAGATCATCTAGTGGCGGATCGGCAGCGACGGCTTATCGGTCGAGCAGTTCAGCTCCCCGGGTAGCAGGCTGCCGGGCTGCGTCAGCGGCGGGGGCTCGAGCAGCCGCGGGCGCCTGGTGTCGAGGAAGTCGGCGACCGTCGTCGCGTTGGCATCGCGATAGGTCAGCGCCGGCAGGTTCCACTTCGCCTCGATCGTGGCGAGCACCGACGTGTGGTCGTGCACCACGTTCGTGACCGCGTGCGGCCGCGAGTACGGCGACGCGACCACCGTCGGTACCCGCGGGCCGTAGATGTCGTAGCCGCCAGGAATGTCGTTCGGGCCGAGCGCGGGCGGGATGTCGTCCGGCTTGATCGCGTTCGGGGGCGGCACGTGGTCGTAGTAGCCGCCGTGCTCGTCATAGGTCCAGATGAGCAGCGTGCGCGGCCAGGCGGGCGAGCTCAACACGGCGTCGATCACCTTCGCCGCCGTGGCCTGGCCGATCTGGATGTCCTGCGGGTTCTCCTCGCTGCCGCCCTGGGCGCTCACGAGGCCACCGGCCTTGGCCGCGCCTGGGATACCCAGCGAAGCGAGCGGCCCGCCCACCTCGCCGGCCACCCCGAACTCCGGGTCCACGAGGCTGACGGCGGGCAGCGTGCCGGCGGCGCAATCGGCGAAGAACTCGGCGATCGGCGCGAGGTTGGCCGGGTACTTCTTCGGGACCGACGAGATGATCCCCGACGACGGCAGGTCGGTGAAGTAGTTGCGCCAGCTGAGCTTGTACGACGACAGGCGGTCGAAGATCGTGCCGTTCGGGGGCGGCGGGTCGGACAGGCTGCTCGTGCTGGTGGAGATGTTCCCGTAGGCCGTGCCCGCCATCAGGAAGCGCCGGTTGGGGTAGGTCTGGCAGGGCGCCGAGCAGAACCAGCGATTGGCGAGCGTGAAGGTGTTCGCGAGCGAGTAGTAGAAGGGCAGGTCCTCGTCGGTCCAGTACACCATCGCCTGCGTTGATGTCTCGGCGAAGCCGTCCATCTTGCCGCCGTCGATCTGCTTGTGGGTGGAATTCCAGTTCTGCGTGACCGAGCCCTGGCACTCGCTGGTGGCGCGATACGGCACCACGTAGCCGCCGCCGAGCGGGTTCCGGTTCGAGGGTTGGCCGAGGCGGTCGAAGCAGAAGCCGTCGGAAAGCGGCTGGCCGCGGCGCGGGAGCATCCCGAAATAGCAGTCGAACGAGTGGTTCTCCATCATCAGGATCACCAGGTGGTCGAACGGGAGCGCGTTCGTCGGCTCGCCTGCGGGCCGCCTTGGATCGGGCAGCGAGTCGGGTCGGCGCAGCCGCCCTGCGCTCGCCATCGCGCTGCCCAGCGGGCCGAACGCCCCCATCGCGAGCATGCCGCCGGCGCCGGCACGCAGCAGCTGCCGGCGTGTGAGCCACGGTGTCTGCCCCTGTCCCATCGATCCCCTTGCCGGCCGGCACGTTAGAGCGCCCGCAGCCGGCACGCGCCACTTATTTGTGAACATTCGATGACGTTACGGTGCTGCCTCGTAATTCGTGCTACCGTCGTAGCAGGAAATTACGATGCAGCAACGGAACGTTAGGAGAACTCGTGTGAATGCCCAGGTCCAACTCGTGCCCGCCGTCGAGGTGGCGGGCCTCAGCAAGACGTATCCCGGCGGGGTAGAGGCCGTGAAGGGCATCGACTTCGCCGTTGCCCCGGGCGAGGTCTTCGGGCTGCTCGGCCCCAACGGGGCGGGCAAGTCCACCACGATCGGCATGCTCACCACCACGATCGCCCCGACCGCCGGCAGCGCGCGGCTGAGCGGGTTCGACGTGTCCACCGACCCACTCGCCGCGCGCCGCCTGAGCAGCGTGGTGTTCCAGGAGACCGTGCTCGACCGCGCCCTCAGCGGCCGCCGCAACTTGGAGCTGCACGCCCGCCTCTGGGGAGTCGCGCCCGCCCTGGCACGGGAGCGCATCGGCGAGCTCGCCGACGCGCTTGGCCTGTCAGAGCTGGTCGACCGGCCGGTGGACACCTACAGCGGCGGCCAGCGCAGGCGGCTCGAGATCGCCCGCGCGCTTGTCTCCGAGCCGAAGGTGCTGTTCCTCGACGAGCCCACGGTCGGGCTCGACCCGCGCATCCGGCACGAGCTGCTCGATGTGATCGCCGGCCTCCGTGCTCGCGCCGGTATGACGATCGTGCTCACAACGCACTACCTCGACGAGGCGCAGCGGCTATGCGATCGCGTGGCGATCATCAACGCAGGCCGGATCGTGGCGCTCGACTCGCCGGCGGCGCTGCTCGGCGGCCTCGGCCGCGAGATCGTGGAGCTGCGCGTGAACGGCGACGGCGCCACCGCGCTGTCCACATTGCGTGCCGAGGGCGTTGCCGGCGCGGAGGCGTTTGCCGTGGGGTCGACGCTCACGGTTCCGCTCCGCGACCGCAGCGCCGCGGAGACGATCTCCACGATCCACTCGCTCGGCCTTGCCTCGGCGGGGATCAGCACCCGCGAACCGACCCTCGACGACGTCTACCTGCACCTCACCGGGGACCGCCTCGGCGAGGCGGCCTGAAAGGAGCCCCACCATGTCCGCAATAGCCGCAATCGGAACCCTGTCGGGTCGGCGGGCGGCGCTGACCGCGCGCACGCCGCGCCAGATCCTGGTGCCGCTGCTCACGCCGATCCTCTTCGCGCTCGTGATCGCGCCCGCGCTCAAGGAGGCGCTCGGCGGGCTCAAGACGCACATCGACTACACGGCCTTCGTCTCGATCGGGACGGTGGGCCTGTTGATCCCGCTCACCACGATCTTCGCCGGCCTCAGCGTGATCGTGGACCGCAGCGAAGGTGCTCAGCGGGAGCTGCTGGCGGCGCCGGTGCCGCGCGGCCTGCTCGTGATCGGCAACCTCGTGGTGGCGCTGGCGGTGTCGGGGCTGCAAGTGGTGGTCCTTATCGCCGCAGCCCTGCTCCGCGGCGCGCACTTCCACACCTCAGTCACCGGGCTGCTGTGGTTCCTCGGGGCGGCGCTGTGCTTCGCCGTGTTCATGTACGGCGTGGCCGAGACGCTGGCCAGCCGCGTGCCCAAGCAGGAGGAGTACATCGCGGCCACGCCCGCCGTCGCGATCCTGCCGTGGTTCTTCGCCGGAGCGCTGTTCCCGATCACCGCTCTGCCGGGAGCGCTCACGGCGTTCGCAAAGGTCCTCCCTCTCACCCATGGGCTTGCGCTCATGCGCTACGGGTTGCTGGGCGACCACGGCGCCGGCCTGCACGACATCTGGGGAATGAGCAGCACCACGGCCGAGGCGGCGCTCAGCCTCGCGGTGGTAGCCCTCTTTGCCGCGGCGTTCAGCGCCATCGCCATCCGCGTGTTCACGCGGTCGGCCTTGCGCTGAGGCTCCCGGATGGTCTGGCAAACTGCGCCCGATGCCGCGCCCCAGCAGCCAGGAAGCGGAACTGCCGGCCGAGCCCGAGCAACGGGCGGCCGGCAGGCCGCTCGATGAGGCCGTGGATGAGGCGATTCTCAAGGCGGCCACGCGGCTGCTCCACGAGCAGGGATATGCGCGCATGTCGATAGCGGGAGTGGCAGAGGAGGCCGGGGTCGGGCGCCCGGCGATCTACCGCCGCTACAAGGACAAGTCGGAGCTCGTGCTCGCGGCCATCGCGTTCATGCGGGCCCGCGTTCCCGCGCCCGACACGGGCGACACGCGCAAGGACCTGGTGGCGCATCTCGAAATCGCCCGGCGGCAGTTCGACCTGTCGCTGGTGGGCACGCTGCTGATGGAGCAGGACAAGCACCCCGAGCTGCTCGGGGAGTTCCGCGGGCGCATGATCTCTCCACAGTGGGACACGGTCGCCGCGGCCCTCGAGCGCGGCAAGGAACGCGGCGAGGTGCGCAAGGACCTCGACTCGCACCTGGCGGCGAACGCCCTCATGGGCAGCTTCGTGCACCGGGCGATCGCGTCGGGTCGCCCGGCCAAGGGATGGCCCGAGCGCGTCGTGGACATGCTCTGGCCGGCGTTCGCCGCTTAGCTACACCATTCGAAGTGCGGTTACCCGTACCTCGGGGGACATCTGATCCCCTTAGGGTGCCGCCAGCAACTAATCCCTGCACATCCGTGGTCGCCATGGGGCTCGCACTCGGGGAGGGCCGCGGAGAAGGAGACAACATGCCTCGTCGTAGGCTGTTTCGCGCGCTTGCCCTGGTACCGGTGGTTGGCGCGATAGCGGCGGTGCCGGCCCTGGCAGCGTCGAGCTCGCCCAGCAAGGCGACGCTTCACACGGTCGGGAAGACCACGTTCAAGGTGAACCAGTACATCCAGGACGGGTCACATTTCGACCTGAACGTCGTGAAGATCAAGTCCGGCGGAACCCTCACGATCGCGGACAGGAGCGGTGAGGACCACACCTTCTCGCTGGTGGCGAAGAAGGACGTGCCAAAGACGCTAAATCAAATCGGGAACTGCAACATCTGCAATCAGATCGCAGCCGATCATGGCGTGACCGGCGAGAACACGCCGCCCACCACGCTCGTCGTGGACAAAGGCAAGGCGGGCTTCGATGAGGCCGGCGACTCGGCCGTCGTCCCGGCCCGCAAGAAGGTGAAGGTCAAGATCACCGCCGCCAAGGGCACGACGCTGCACTACATCTGCATCATCCACCCGTGGATGCAGGGCACGGTCCAGGTCGGCTAGCGGCCCCCGTGCTTGCGACCAGGAGGGTCCCGGCGCTCGCCGGGGCCCTCTTCGTCGTGCTGATGCTGTTCGCGGCGGGTGTCCACGCGGCAACACGTGAGTACTGGGTCGCCGCCGTCCCCACGAGCTGGAACATCGTGCCCAACGAGAAGGACGCGATCATGGGCATGGACTACACGCCGGCCCAGACCGTGATCCAGACGGTGGTGTACCGGCGCTTCACGCCCGGCTGGCGAAAGCCCTTGCCGAACGCCCCACGCTCCGCCACCGATGGCGGCGTGATCCCGGGGCCCCTCCTTCACGCGCGCGTAGGCGACCGCATCCTCGTGCACTTCAAGAACGAGGACACGCTGACGAACCAACCTCACTCGATGCACTTCCACGGCGTGAGGTACCCGCCGAGCTCCGACGGCGCCTACCTGCCCGGCTTCTCGGGCCGCGACGCCGACGTGAAGCCTGGCCAGACCTGGACCTATCGCCTCCGCGCGGTGGCCGACTCCGCAGGCGTCTGGCCCTACCACGACCACTCGCCGTCGATGGACCAGTCACTGGCCGGTGGGATGTACGGGGTCCTTTCGATCCTCGGCCGCCACGAGCGCGCGCCGGACCGCGAGTTCGTCGTGTTCTTCGCCTCGCTGCACGACTTCATGACCGTGGACGGCCGCGCGTTCGTGGGCAACACGCCGATCTTCCGATCGCGAGTGGGCCAGATCGTGCAGTGGGACGTCCTGGCGATCGGTGACGACTTCCACACCTTCCACGTGCACGGGCACCGCTGGGTTGCTCCCGACGGCACGCCGCAGGACACGAAGACGATCGGCCCCGCCGAGAGCTTCCGCGTGCAGTGGCGCGAGGACGCGCCGGGCACCTGGCTCTACCACTGCCACGTGGAGAACCACATGAACATGGGGATGATCGGCCTCTACCGGGTCAGCCGATGAGGGCGCTGCTCGTGGCGGCCGCCGCCCTGCTCGTCGCCCCGGCGCTGGCGCAGGCGGACACCCAGTTCGTGACGATGCAGCAGTCCGACTTCGCTCCCGCGCAGATCTCCGCCGTCGTCGGCGACAGCGTGAGCTGGCACAACGGCAGCCTGCGCGACCACACGGTCGTGACTGCGGACGGCAGCTTCGGCTCGCCCGGCCACGTCGGCCCGGGCGGCTACTACTCCGCGTCGTTCAACACACCCGGCGCGTTCCCCTACTACTGCGCGCTGCATCTCGGGATGACCGGCGAGGTGGAGGTGTATCCGCTGCTTCTTCAAGCGCCGCCTCACCCCGTGGGCGCGGGCGAGCAGATCACCTTGAGCGGCCGCGCGCCGGCCGGCACCGGCAGCGTGCAGATCGAGCGCGACGGCGTGCCTCTGACCAGTGCGGCGATCGATGCCAGCGGCGCGTTCAGGGCCAGCTTGGTGGTGAGCACGACCTCGAACTACCGGGCCGTGGACGCCGCGGGCGCCAGCCCGTGGGTGCAGGTCGTGGTGGTGGATCGCACGGTGACGCTGCGGGCGAGCCGCCACGGAACCGCCAGCGTCAGCGTCACGCCCGCGGACCCGGGCGCGCGCGTCGTGCTTCAGGTCTGGCTGCGCGAGCGCTTCGGTTGGTTCCCGGTGGCGCAGCGCAAGCTCGACCGCCACTCACAGGCGGAGTTCCCGGCCCGCTATCGCGGTCGCCGCGCGCGTGCCGTGCTCGTGCTGGCCGACGGCTACACGCCGGCGGCGATGAGCGCGCCGGTACGGTTACGCCAGTAATGGCCGGCATCGGCGTCATCGGAGCCGGCGTGGCGGGGTTGCACCTCGGGCTCCTGCTGTGCGAGCACGACGTGCCGGTGACGATCTACAC
>JBKPDA010000059.1:0-7475 GCA_046727635.1 Actinomycetota bacterium
GCTGGGGATCGACGGCCGCCCGCGCGAGGTGAGCATCGACGGCCGCGTGCTCGGCGTAGACGCGATCCTGCAGAACCGTGCGCTGTTCGGCAGCGTGAACGCGAACCGGGTGGACTGGACCGCGGCGGTGGAGCACCTCGACCAGGCCCGGGCTCGCTGGCCCGAGGCGGTGGAGCAGTTCGTGGGGCTGCGCGTGCCACTCGACGGCTTCGCGGACGCGTTCGCCTTCCGCGGCGTGAAGGCCACGCTTCGGCTGGAATAACAAGGATGACGTACCTCGTCACCGGCGCGCTCGGGGCGATCGGCGCCTGGACGGTGCGCTCGCTGCTCGATCGTGGCCACGACGTAGTCACCTACGACCTCGGCGGCAGCGAGCACCGGCTCCGCCTCGCGCTGTCGGACGAGGAGCTCGGGGCGCTCACGCGCGTGAACGGCGACGTAACCGACCTGGCACAGCTCGAGCGCACGCTCGACGAGCACGAGGTGACCGGAGTGATCCACCTCGCGGCGCTTCAGGTTCCGTTCGTGCGGCACGACCCGGTGGCGGGTGCCCGCGTGAACGTGAGCGGAACCGTGAACGTGCTCGAGGCGGTGCGCCGTCGCGGCGACGGCATGCGGCCGGTGGTGTACGCGTCGTCGGTCGCGGCGCTGGCGGTGCCGGGCGAGGCGCACCCGGGAACGCTCTACGGCGTCTTCAAGCTAGCCAACGAGGGCACGGCGGCGCGCTACTTCGCCGACTACAGGGTGTCGTCTGTCGGCCTGCGGCCGCACACGGTCTACGGGCCCGGCCGCGACCAGGGGCTCACGTCGGCGCCCACCGCGGCGATGGCTGCCGCGGCCGAGGGCCGCGAGTTCCGCATCCAGTTCGGCGGCTCGCTGCAGTTCCAGTACACCGCCGACGCCGGCGAGGCCTTCGTGCGGGCCAGCGAGGCCGAACGCGAGGGCGCGTCGGTGCACAACCTGGACGGTCCGGTGGCGAGCGTCGCGGAGCTGATCGCACTGATCGAGCGGGCGGCGCCCGAGGCCGCCGGGCTGATCAGCGCGGCCGACGAGCCGCTGCCGTTCCCGCCATCACTCGACTCGACCTCGTTCGCCGCACTGGTGGGCGGGCCGGTGTCACGGCCGCTCGCCGACGGGGTGGCCGAGACGATCGAGCGGTTCCGCGGCTGACCTGCCGAGCACCGCGCCGTCCGAGGCTGAGCCGACCGCGGCGGCGTAGCGAGCGAACACGCCGCCCGCGTAACGGGGCGGGGGAGGAGTCCATTCCGAAAGCCGGTGCGCGAGCTCGTCGTCTGAGATGTCCACCCGGAGCAGGCCGCCGTCCACGTCGATCGTGATCGTGTCCCCGTCGTTGACCGCGGCCAGCGGTCCGCCGCGCGCGGCCTCCGGAGCCACGTGGCCCACCATCAGCCCGCGGGTCGCTCCCGAGAAGCGCCCGTCGGTGACCAGCGCCACGGATTCGCCGAGCCCGGCGCCAACAACCGAGGAAGTGACGCTCAGCATCTCGCGCATGCCGGGGCCGCCGGCGGGCCCCTCGTAGCGCACCACCAGCACGTCGCCCGCCGACACCCGCCCCGAGCGCACGGCTTCGGCGCACGACTCCTCGTCGTCGAACAACCGCGCCGGTCCGGTGTGCGCCCGCCGCTCGGTGCCGGCCAGCTTGAGCACGCAGCCGTCGGGAGCAAGGTTGCCGCGCAGGGAGTAGAGCGATCCCCGTGGCTTGAACGAGCCGATCACCTGGCCGTCCGGCGCCGGCGCGTCAGCTGTCGCCTCCGCCAGCGTCCGGCCATCGACCGTCGGGGCGTCGCCGTCCACTTGGCCGCCGCGGATGAGCTCGCGAATCAGCGTGGCCGTGCCGCCCGCGCGGTGCAGGTCCTCCGCCACCCAGCGCCCGGCGGGCACGAGGTCGGCGATCACGGGCGTGCGGGCGCTCACAGCAGCGAGCTCGTCGAGCGAGAGCGGCACGCCCGCCTCGCGCGCGATCGCGAGCAGGTGCAGGAAGCCGTTCGTGGAGCCGCCGCTGGCCACGACCCCGGCCGCGGCGTTCTCGATGGCGCGGCGGTCGAGGAACCGGTGCGCGCCGATCCCGCGCTCCGCGAGCGAGACCGCCAGCGTGCCGGCACGCGCCGCGGCGGCGTCCTTCTCGTCCACGTAAGCCGCAGGGATCAGCCCGTCGCCAACAGGACCCAGGCCCAGCAGGTCCACCGCGATCGCCATCGTGTTCGCCGTGAAGTTGCCGGCGCAGAAGCCGGCGCCCGGGCAGGCCGCGTGCTCGATCGCGTCCAGCTCGGCGCGCGACAGCCGGCCGCGCTCGTGAGCGCCCACGCCTTCCCACACGTCCTGGATCGTGAGAGAGCGGCCGTCGAGTCGCCCCGCCGGCATTGGCCCGCCGGACAGCACGACCGCAGGCCGGTCCACCCGCGCGAGCGCCATCAGCGCCGCCGGCACCGTCTTGTCGCAGCCCACGAGGCAGACGAGCGCGTCGAAGTCGTGCGCGTGCACCATCAGCTCGATCGAGTCGGCGATCACCTCGCGCGAGACCAGCGACGCCCGCATGCCGGGCGTGCCCTGCGACTGGTTGTCGGACACCGCGATCGTGTTGAACACGAGCGGCACACCGCCGGCCGCCTCCACCGCCGCGGCGGTCCGTTCGGCCAGCCGCCGATGGTTGAGGTTGCAGGGCATCGTGCCAGTCCACGTGGAGGCGATGCCCACGATCGGGCCGTCGAGCCGGTCCGGGTCGACACCCATCGCGCGGAAGTGCGAGCGAGCGGGCGCGCGCTCCGGCCCGGACCGCAGGCCGGCGCGAGCGCGCCGTCGCTTTGTTGCGTCGTCCATGCGCGCGAGCCTAGCCCGACTGTGCCCGCGCCTTAGACTTCGTGTCATGGCCGAGAGCCCGATCCTCGATCGGATCGACGCCCTGGTGGAGGAGGAGCATCGCCTTCGCGCGCAGTCCGAGCACGGGCACCTCGACGACGAGGGCCACCGCCGGCTCGAGGCCATCCAGGGCGAGCTGGACACTTGCTGGGACACGTTGCGTCGGCGTCGAGCCAACCCGGATGCCACGGACCTGCGCCCGAAGGTGCCGGATCCGAACAACGACCTCGAGGGACCCGAACCCGAGCCGCCCCACCTGGAGCACGGGGTGCACGACGACCAGCCGGCGCCGGATCCGGGCATCCCGCGGGACATTCCCTAGCCGCAACCGGCCACACATGGCAGTCGACCTGGTCATCGACATCGAGAACACTCCCGGGGCGCTGGCGCAGGTCGCGGCGGCGATCAGCGATGCGGGCGTGAACATCGCGGCGGCCACCTGCGTCGGGCCGGGCGAGCGTGCTGAGCTGCACATCCTCGTCCCGCACGCCGAGGCCGTCAGGCATTCGCTTGCGATCTCCCATCTCGCCGTCACGCGCGAGCGCGAGGTCGTGGTGGTCGACGTGGAGGACCGGCCCGGCGTACTGGCGGACCTCACTCGCAAGATCGCCCGGGCCGGAGTGGACCTCGATCTCGTCTACGTGGCCACTCGCAATCGCGTGGTGTTCGGGTCGGCCGACCTCCCCGCTCTGAGGGCCGCGCTCGACGCCGGTTAGCTCTCGCCCGCTTATTGGTGTACACAAGGCGGGCGGTTGACGTGTGCACACGGTCGTCAGCCCGCAAACTCACTGGCACACTCGAACCAGCGTCGGCACCCCTGGCGTTTACGGCAATGACCGACCAGATTCGCTCCCTGACCGCGCTTCGGACCCTCTGGACGAGGCGTCTGCGCCAACCGCCCCGTCGGCGCCGGCTGCCCGCATCTGACCGAAGGAGGACTCCAAGCGGCCGGACGAGGGCCGCGCAGGCATGAAGCACGAGCCCAAGCACCCCCGCATGTGGATCTGGGTCGCCGGGGGAGCCGGCGCGACTGCGCGAGCGCCGGCGCATGCCCCGGGCGTTTTCGCGCTTACGGCGCCCTCGGCGCGTAGAGCCCGCAGTACGCGGCGCGGCAGTACCTGAGAGCCTTCCCACATGGACCTCGGGCTGGGCGGCAAGCTGGCTGTCGTCACGGGAGCCAGCAAGGGCATCGGCCTGGCCGTTACTCGCGCGCTGGTCGCAGAAGGCGCCAATGTGGTGGCCGGCGCGCGGGGCAGCAGCCCCGAGCTGGACGAGCTTGTCGACGGCGGTCAGGTTCACCACGTAGCGGTCGACCTGTCGACGGAGGCCGGCCCCGCTGGGCTGATCGACGCCGCGCGCGAGCACGGCACGCTTGAGGTGCTCGTGAACAACGTCGGCGCCGTGACCCCGCGCTTGGAGGGGTTTCTGGCGGTCGACGACGCGGAGTGGCTGCGCTCGCTGACGCTCACATTCCTGGCCGCGGTCCGTACCACGCGCGCCGCCCTCCCGGACATGCTCGCCGCCGGCCGCGGCACGATCGTGAACGTGAGCTCCGTGAACTCCTTCCTGCCGGACCCCGTCGTCATCGACTACTCCGCCGCCAAGGCGGCGCTGTGGAACTTCTCGAAGGCGCTGTCGCAGGAGCTCGGAGCGAAGGGCATCCGCGTGAACACCGTCAGCCCGGGACCGGTGGCTACCGCACTCTGGCTGGGCGATCAGGGTGTCGCGGCAACGGTGGCGCAAGCCCAGGGCGGCGCCGCCGAAGCGGTGGCGGAAGCCGCCGCGGGTCAGATGGCGACCGGGCGCTTCACCCAGCCGGAGGAAGTTGCGGATCTCGTCGTGCTGCTCGCAAGCGAGCGTGCGGGGAACGTGACGGGCTCCGACTTCATGATCGACGGCGGGCTGATCAAGACCCTGTGAGGGCAGGTGCCAAAGTGTCTCGCTGATGACCCAGCATCAGCGGCTCACATTGGTCGCCGCGGTCGTCGGCTCGGCCGTCGCCACGATCGACGGCTCGATCGTCAATGTCGCCCTGCCGGCGATCGAGCGCGACCTCGGTGGCGGGCTGTCCTCGCAGCAGTGGGTGTCGAACGCTTACTTGCTTTCCCTCGGATCGCTGATCCTGATCGGCGGATCGCTGGGCGACATCTACGGCGAGCGACTCGTGTTCGCGACTGGCGTGGCGGCATTCGGTGTGCTCTCACTTGTGTGCGCGGTCGCTCCCACGATTGGCGTACTGATAGTGGCCCGCGGGTTCCAGGGCGCAGCGGGCGCGCTGGTCACGCCCAGCTCGCTCGCCATCATCGTTGCCGCGTTCGATCAGAAGCAGCGCGGCGCGGCGATCGGGTCGTGGACGGCATGGGGCGGGATCGCCTCGGTGGCCGGCCCGCTCGCCGGCGGGGTGATCATCGACCAAGCGTCGTGGCGCTGGATCTTCGCCATCAACGTTCCCTTCGTCATCGTCGCGCTGGCCCTGATCCTCGCGGCGGTGCCGCCGACCAAGCGCGTCAGGGACCGGCAGGTGGACGTGGTCGGGGCCGCCCTGTGCACGCTCGGTCTTGCCGGGTTCGTGTTTGGGCTGATCGAGGAGCCTCACTACGGCTGGGGCGATCCCAAGATCTTCATTCCTCTGATCGGCGGCGTGCTCACGTTCGCCGCGTTCCTCGAGTACGAGCGTCACACCCCGGAGCCGATGCTGAAGCTCGACCTCTTCAAGCGGCGCAACTTCTCTGTGGGGAACGCGGAGACGCTCTGCATGTACGCGGGCCTGTCGATCCTGTTCTTCTTTCTCACCGTCTTCCTGCAGCAGGTGGCCGGCTACGACGCACTCAAGGCCGGTCTCACGACGTTGCCCGTGACGATCGTGACGTTCCTTTTCTCGAAGCGCTTTGGCGCGCTCGCCGGGCGAGTCGGTCCGCGACTGTTCATGGGCGGAGGTCCGCTGATCGCGGCCGGCGGCATCCTGCTCCTCCTGCGGGTGAACATGCACCCGTCCTACGTCACCGATCTCCTGCCGGGGCTGCTCGTGTTCGCACTCGGTCTGTCCATGACCGTCGCTCCTCTCACGGCCACCGTGCTCGCCGACGCGGATCAGAGCGACGCCGGTATCGCCTCGGCGGTGAACAACGCCGTGGCGCGCGTGGCCGGGCTCGTGGGCGTGTCCGTGATCGGCGTGGTGGTGGCCAGCACTCTGGTGGGCGACAACTTCGCCCCCAACAGCGAGTCCGTTCGCGCGTTCCACGAGGCCCTCGTCATCTGCGCCACGCTCGTGGCCGCGGGCGGCGTGCTCGGAGCCTTGGGCATAGTGAACCCGAAGCGCCCAGTGGAGCCGGAACGCTGCCCCGGCGGCCAGCTCGTGGGCAGCCCGCAGCAGGTCGCCGACGTCCCCCGGCTACATTCGACAACACCCACCACACCCGTACCGCAGGAGGCACGATGAACGATTCCCAGATCCACGGGTCGATCGAGCAGCTGGTCGCCGAGGAGCACGAGCTCTGGCGAAAGGAGTCCGACGGAAGCGCCAGCGACGCGGACCGCGAACGGCTGGAGGCCGTGAAGGTGTCGCTCGACCAGTGCTGGGACCTGCTCCGCCAGCGCCGTGCGCTGCAGGACGCGGGTCGCAACCCCAATGAGGCCGAGGTCCGCGACGCCGACGTGGTGGAGCACTATCGGCAGTAGCGGCGGGCGGCGCGTACCATGCCCGCCTCGTGAGCCTGGCCCGCCACAACGGCGAGATCTCGTTCTGGTACGCGAGCACCGCCACACCGACGCCGCGCCCGCCGCTGCCCGGTGGCCGCTCGGCCGACGTGTGCATCGTCGGCGGCGGGTTCACTGGGCTGTGGACGGCCTACTACCTGAAGCACGCGCGGCCGGAGCTCGACATCGTCGTGCTGGAGCGCGAGTTCGCGGGCTTCGGCGCCTCGGGCCGCAACGGCGGCTGGCTGTCGGATCGCTTCGCCACGCCGCGGGAGCAGATGGCGCGCACGCACGGGCGCGAGGCGGTGCTGGCGCTTCAACGAGCGATGCAGGGCACGGTGGACGAGGTGATCGAGGTGTGCTCGCGCGAGGGCATCGAGGCCGATGTGGTCAAGCACGGCCTGCTGCTCGTGGCACGCGGGCCGGCGCAGGCTACTCGGCTGCGCCACCACGTGGAGGAAGACCGCGCGTTGGGCATCGAGGACGTGGCCGAGCTCGACAAGGAAGCCCTGGACGAGCGCGTGCGCGTGGCGGGGGGCACGGCCGGTGTGTGGAGCCCTCACTGCGCGCGCGTGCAACCGGCGAAGCTGGTCCAGGGTCTCGCCGCGGCGGTGGAGCGCTCGGGCGTGCAGATCTACGAGCAGACCGCCGTGACCGAGGTCGCCCCCGGCGAGGCGCGCAGCGCGCGCGGAACCGTGCGCGCCGACACCGTCCTCACCTGCCTCGAGGGGTTCACCGCGTCGCTGAAGGGACAGCGCCGCACCTGGCTGCCGCTCAACTCGGCGATGGTCGCCACCGCGCCACTCCCCGACGCCACCTGGGACGAGATCGGCTGGCAGGGCGCCGAGTTGTTCGGCGACGTCGCGCACGCGTACATCTACGCGCAGCGCACCGCGGACGGC